>DAIOGE010000012.1:3432-8598 GCA_036745375.1 Candidatus Nanopelagicaceae bacterium | reverse complement strand
ATCGGAGGACTCACCCAAGGCGCAACAAAGGGTTAATAATTCACCTTCTAGATTAACTTCGCTACGAGTAGCACGAAAAGAGGGTGCAATGAAGAATCCACTATTTGCCCATCATGATGGCAGCGAAATTTACATAAGCAATAGTGCTCCCGCTATTAGGGAAGAAGTTAACTTTCGATTTCGCATTTCAAATGACGTGACTCTTGATCGCGCCATGTTACGCGTGTATCACGATGGTGAGCCACGCCTATTCGAAATGTCCATCGCAGATATTGGTCCCGTCGAGACTTGGTGGAGCGTAAGTGTTCCAGTACTCAATCCCGTTACTCCGTACCGTTTCTTACTTATAAAAGATGGAAATTATTCTTGGCTAAATGCTGCTGGACTCTTTCCATATGAGGTAACGAGTACAAATGATTTCAAGATTCTTGCAAGACCCAGCTTCCCGAAATGGATAAATAGGTCGGTTTTCTATCAAATATTTCCGGACCGCTTTGCTAGTTCTGGTAAAAAATATAAGGCTCCCGAAAATTTTATCCGCCGCAATTGGGATGATCTTCCTAAGGGCAAAGACCCAACTACGGGAGTAGAGCTATTTGGCGGTGACTTACCTGGGGTTGAACAGCATCTAGACCACATTGTTGAACTCGGTATCAACGGCATCTATTTCACGCCCTTCTTCGCAGCCAACTCCACCCACCGTTATGACGCATCCTCTTTTGATGAGGTCGACCCATTACTTGGTGGAGATAAGGCGATGTTCTCTCTCAAGCGAAAGACCAAGGAGCTGGGGATCGCCGTAATGGGGGATCTCACTACCAACCACTGCGGGCGGCTACACCCTTGGTTGATCAAGGCGCTCAAAGATAAGAAATCTAAGGAGAGAGCCTTTTTCTACTGGGATAAATCGATTCCTCATGGCTACGTCGGATGGTGGGGTCTGGCCAGTCTTCCAAAATTTAATTTCTCTTCGGAACTTCTGAAGCGTCGCTTGTATTCCGGCAAGGATTCGATAGTGCGAAAGTGGCTACAGGCTCCGTATTCCATGTCGGGATGGCGAATCGACGTCGGAAATATGACCGGGCGGTACTTCGAGGATGACTTTAACGCTGAAGTCGTTCATGGAATTCGCCAGGCCATGGATGAAACAAATCCCGATGCCTGGCTCGTGGCTGAAAATGCCGATCACTTTCCAGCCGATCTCAATGGATTGGGCTGGCATGGAACGATGAACTACAACGGATTTATGCGACCAATATGGGGATGGCTTAATAAGGATCCGCAGGTTGAGTATGGGTTCTTTGGGCAGCCGACGGATATTCCGAAGGTAACGGGTCCGCAATTAGTCTCTGCGATGACGCAATTTAATGCGGGTATTCCTTGGAGGAATCTGGTGGCAAGCATGTTGCTCCTCGATTCACATGACACAGCTCGTTTTAGAAATGTAGTTGGTAAGGATCCCGTCCGCCACCTCGTGGGTATGGCCCTTCTGCTTACCTATCCGGGAGTTCCATCGATCTTTGCTGGAGATGAGATTGGATTGGAAGGCGCATGGGGAGAAGATGCCAGACGCACTATTCCGTGGGATAAGAGAGAGCGTTGGGATAACAAATTCTTCGAGGAGGTAAAAGCCCTTGTTGCAGTCAGAAGGTCGAGCGAGGCACTCGCTTTAGGTGGTCTGCGCTTTATTTACGTTACAGATGATGTCGTTGCATTTTTGCGAGAGAGTCACGCTGAGACGATCTTAGTTGCCCTCTCACGTAACCCAGTTCAATTCAATATCTCCTTGGCTCCTTTTGGGTATGAGGTCGAAAAGGTACTTTACGGAAGTGGTCAGATCGGTGCTCATATTTCACGTAATGACACCGAACCCGCGGTTGGGATTTATCAATTGAGTCGGAGTTAATGAGGTGAGGTTCGGACGAGTCGCTCTTCTTGCCGCGACAACGCTAGGCGTGACCCTGTTGGTAGTTGCTCCCACTTCAACCTTTGCTTCGAGCAGTACCCCCGCTCCAAATCTGGCAGTACCACGGGGAGATTTGAGCACGCAGTCCACATATTTTGTGATGACCGATCGCTTTGCAAATGGCGATACCTCGAACGACAATGCGGGAACTCCGTGTGCCTCTACCTCGTGCCCCGATTCGGGCTTTGATCCAACGAGTCCTGCGTATTATCACGGAGGAGATTTCAAAGGTTTAACGGCACACCTTCCCTATATCAAATCACTTGGCTTCACCTCACTCTGGATTACTCCTCCTGTGAAGGGTCAATATGTACAGGGTAGTTCCGCCGACTATCACGGATACTGGGGGCTGGACTTCACAACGGTTGATCCGCACCTCGGAACCGAGGCTGACTTTAAGGCGCTTGTCGCCGCGGCCCACAAGTTGGGTATGAAAGTTATTCTCGACATCGTTGTTAACCACACTGCAGATGTCATAACGTATCAAGGCGGAAATTACAGTTACGTGAGCGCAGATTCGACCCCTTATAAGAGCTGCGATGGAAAGCCATTTAACCCTGCCGATTACGCGGGTTTACCTACCTTTCCCAAGCTCTGCGTCGCCAACTCGTTCCCGTATGTTCCGCAGGTAGCGCCAGAATTAGCAAATGCCAAAAGTCCAGCATTCTTAAATGACTTAACCAACTACCACAACCGGGGAAATATTGATTTCAGCGATGGAAGCACATTTCTCGATGGTGATTTTGATGGCCTCGACGATCTCTTTACTGAGAAACCAGATGTTCTTCAAGGCGAGATCGCATTGTGGTCGAGTTGGATCACTAAATTCAATATCGACGGTTTTCGCATCGACACAACTCCATATGTGAATGCTGCATTTTGGCAGAAATTTATTCCAGCAATCTTGAAAGTGGCTCACGCTAACGGCCATGCAACATTTCCGATATTTGGCGAAGTATCTTTTTCAGATCCTTCATCAACTGCCACTTACGTAACCGAGCAAGGTCTACCAAGTGTTCTAGATTTCCCACTTCAAGCTGTGGCCTCCAAGTATGTAGTGAATAACGGAACTGGTCAGCAATTGGCTGAGTTTTTCAACACCGACGATTTCTATACGAGTGCGAATACCAGTGCTTATGGACTTGCCACCTTTATGGGTAATCACGACATGGGTCGAATCGGAAGTGTTATCTACAACGCGGATCAATTTGCTGGCGACCAGGCAATGCTTCAACGCGACGAAATGAGCGATGCACTGCTCTTTCTATTGCGGGGTGGACCAATTCTTTATTACGGAGACGAGAAGGGGATGACCGGTACTGGCGGAGACCAAGCAGCCCGTCAAGATATGTTTCCGACTCAAGTTACCAACTGGCAGACCGAATACAGAATTGGCGGTTCACCTATTGGAACTCAAAGCGCCTTTGATCTCCAAAATCCGATGCAGGATGTAATTACCTCTCTGCAGAATCTGACAGCAAAATACCCTGCCCTTCGCTCTGGCACTCAACAAGTGAGATATGGAGATTCGTCTGTCTTTGCTGTTAGTCGATACGGCGGGGGAGAAGAGTTCCTCGTCGCATTTAACAACAGCGACGCGCAATCGACCTTCACCACGCCTGTTTCTACCAAGAGTCCAACGTGGAGCACCCTGAGTGGCTCTGCCATCGGCCTCAAGGTGGCCGGAACTAACCTGACGATGACGCTACCTGCAAGAGCATGGGTGGTTCTAAAAGCTGATAAATCCTTCACCCCAGCCCTCACTAAAAAGCAACTTTCCATCACCCTTAATTCGCCCGCGCTCGATTTCGATACCCCTCGCTGGCTTGGCGTAAGCGCAACCGTCCCTGGCAATGATTTTGAGACTGTCACGTTCAGTATCCGTCTGCCAGGTAAGCCTTGGAGTTCTCTTGGCAGCACTGATCGCCGAACTTTCGGGAGTGCAGATGTGACCGGGGGGTTGTATAGAACCTACATTCATCCGCAGGATTACAAGGCTGGCACCACTGTGCAACTGGTTGCAACTGTTAAGGATGCTCTAGGAAATGTAGCGAGTTCCAAAATATTGACTTACAAGGTCAATTATTCTGGTTGAGCCAAAATCGCAGCGCCTGATTGACGTAGCTACTCCATGATCGCTCATTATGCGTTGTTCGATTGAATATCGGCGTAGCCAGGTCGTGCCCATATCGATAACCAGAAGCAACTGCATAGTTATTAGCTAACTCTTGGAAGGGTCCGTAATTGGCATCGTGCGATTTTGTTCCACGGCTCATCCAGATTTTGTTCTGGCCAGCGGGAGGGAGTGCACTCATTAGTCGCTCTACGAGCGGTTCTCTTCCAACGGTCCAATGCGGTGAGAATGAGAGAGCGGTCCTAAAGGTATCTGGATAGCGAGCCATTCCGTAGAGAGATGCCAAGCCACCCATACTTGCGCCCAAGAGAGCTGTTTGTGCAGGAGCGAGATCGTGACCAACAAATGCACAGATGCTAGGAATGATGGAATGAACTATCTCGTCAAGATACTGATTTCCGCGTAGCTCACTCAGCGGATAAGTCGGGGTAGGAGTTGGCCATATTCCAGAGTGGTTAACGACAGGTTCAACGCCATCAGTGAAAACATCTTGTGGAGCAAGATCTTTTCCTCGCCCATAAGCATCTTGCGGGCTGCCAGAGTGAAAGATAGCAATGATGACTGGGGCGGGCACCCCATACTCGCGCGCTACCTTGGTGGCAGTACCGGCAAGCTCCCACGTGCGATTGCGCGTAGAAGTCTTTTTATCAAAGATATTTTGCCCATCATGAGTGACTACTAGGTAGGGGGTTGGTTGAGCAGGCGCCCAGAAATCTACGAGCCGCCCATCGAAACTCGTGCGCTGGACTGTTCCGGTTGCGCCCCGCACTTGATATTTTTTCAAGATCTCCATCGCGACTCCATTGTGAAAGGATAGCCACATGGCAAAGCGATCCCTCTTTTGGTTTCGGCGTGACCTTCGCCTTTCCGATAATCCAGCGCTTCTAGATGCTCTCGCTGCCGCCGATGAAACCTTCTTGCTTTTTATTATGGACGAGGCTGTTGCCGAGAGGGCGGGTGAATATCGTCGCGCATACTTGGCTGATTCATTGTCGAAGTTGGATGAATCTGTTGGCGGAAAGTTGGCCGTCGTTTCTGGAACCGTCCCAGAAGTCTTGCAGGATGT
>DAIOGE010000012.1:0-3332 GCA_036745375.1 Candidatus Nanopelagicaceae bacterium | reverse complement strand
CCGCGCCTGCCGGCTTAAAGCTCCAGGAGGCTGGGGAAGCGGCAGCGCTGGCGAGGTGGCGCACTTACCAAACCAGCCATCTTGATAATTATGACGAAGCCAGGAACTTTCCCGGAGTACCAGGAACGAGCCGACTGAGCCCGCATCTGCGATGGGGCGAGATTCATCCTCGCACTCTCTTGTCCGGGCTGAATCAATCCAGTGCGCAGCAGGTATTTCGAAAAGAGATTGCCTGGCGCGATTTTTATGCCGACGTTCTCCATCACTACCCGCACACCTCGCGTGACTACTACTCACCAAATTATTCTGCGATGCGATATGACAAACCGGATGCACAATTTAGAGCTTGGTGCGCTGGATTAACGGGATACCCGATTGTTGATGCAGGAATGCGACAACTTCGTCAAGAAGGTTGGATGCACAATAGAGTTCGAATGATCGTTGCCTCGTTCCTAGTAAAGGACCTTCATATCGAGTGGCAATATGGAGCAAATTTCTTTATGAAATTTCTTATAGACAACGACGTTGCCTCAAATTCACATGGGTGGCAATGGACTGCAGGTTGTGGCACGGATGCCTCGCCCTACTATCGAGTCTTTAATCCAACTGAACAAGGCAGGCGCTTTGATCCAGATGGCAGTTACATCCGCACATACATTCCCGAATTAGCCCATTTGAGTGCGACGGATATTCATACACCGTGGGAAGTTCTCGATGGATTGAGTCATGGATATCCAGCACCAATAGTCGATCACGCGCAGGAGCGTTTGGAATCTCTGGCAAGGTTAGAAGAAATTAAGGTGTCCAAAGAACCATACCCCCACCAGAGCGTTTAGCTTCATACATGGCGCTATCTGCTCTCTGGAGCAGATCTGAATCTCCATCATTGATCACGCGTCCAATGCTTACGCCTACAGAAATCTCCTCTCCCGCAACGTCAAAGGGATAACTCGTGGTCGATGTTAGAGCCAGGGCAACCTCATGACCTAAGTGAGAGCTTCCGGGAATCACCACTCCAAATTCATCTCCACCGAGGCGAGCTAGTAACGCTCCACTAGGAATAACTCTAGAAAACCGTAAGGATATTTGGCGAAGCAGTTGGTCACCTGCCTCGTGACCGAGGCTGTCATTTACCGCCTTAAAACCATCTAGATCTAATAACAAAATCGTTCCGGGGTTGGTGCCTAGAGCGGATATATGGGCGATGAATGTTCGGCGATTTGCCAGACCTGTTAGCTCATCAATTCGAGCCAATTCGAAATTTGTGGAGGCGCTCCTCGCCTCTCTCAGCGCAAAGACGAGTCGAGCGATGGAAAGTGCAATGGTGGCAATCGCCGGAACTAATGCAGTCGATGGAATGGTTCCCGGTTTAAGTGCCGAGTATGCAAGCGTCGCCCCACTAAAAATGGTGGCAAGTGTTGTAGCAAAACCGATAATTCTCTCGCTGACTTGAGTTTCACCGCCATGGTGCCAGAGAGCTTCTGCAATTAAGAGGAGACCAATCAACCAGCCATCGTCGGATAATTGTGCAAATCCATAACCGGTAGTCGCTGACTTGTAGAGGAAATATAAATCGGTGGCTGTAAAGACTGCGGTCCCCAGAAGCAGAAGTAATGATCGAACCGCCCGGCGTTGGACCATAACTACGATCAGTGCAATGGAGAGCAGCACGACGTCTCCCACGGGATAGACGATCGATAGAAATACCGAGGTAGCCGTCCCGACAAAATGAGCCATTGCCGTTTTAAGTAGGAGTGCCGCAATGAGTGTAGAAAACCCAAAGGTAATAATGAGAACATCAAGAATTTCTATCGGACGAAAAGTTCGGTGCACTGTCAGAGCTCGAATAAGTCCAAAGAGCATGAGAGGGTAGAAGAGGATGTAACAAATATCTGAAAAGTTGGGCCAGATGATGTTCCCATAAAAGGAGTCCCAAGTAGTTGAGGTAGAGCCGACAGCCCACAGCAGAATCGCGCAGCCAAGGGAGAGGTGTGCTAAATGATCATTAAATGGCGGTGCTGAAAATGCAATTGCGGCAGCCAGGAAGGCTATGGCGTTATAAATATAAAGATCTATGAGTGGGGTGGGAGTGTGAAGAGCGCTCCTCAAGGCAATATGGAGAAGTAACAAGCCGACCGTGCCAAATCGCAACCGTGCGTATGTAGACGCGGTCCCGATAGCCATCGCAAGAGGCTAACTAATTACTTAAAAGGTGAACAGTGGATTATTCATCTGTTCTGGATAACAGAACTGCGGATGACTTGGGAATTACACCTATGTCATCCGCAGTTCTTACTGCTAGTTGGTTTAGCTAGATTTATAAACCAGCCTTGCAGGCCAAAGCGCGAGTGGATTTGGCTGAAGCTGTCTGGCTTGATAGTTGGGAAGTAAGTTGCTTCTGCTGAGCAATCGCTCCATTAACGGTCGTGGTCCAGGTGGTGATCTGCGACTGGTAGTTAGTTACAGAAGATTGGACTCGAGCCAATTGGCGATTGAGAAGGTCGATGGTTCCTTGACGTGTCTTGATACCTAAATTGAAGGCATCAATTGACTTCTGATCACTGATTGCCTGATTGCTACCGACCTTATCCTTCGCAAGTGCTGCGGTGTAGAAAGCTACTCGTGCCTGATCATCGGCGATCTTGGCTTGGTAGGCCGCGATGGCAGCGGTCACTCCGACAGCAGTAGTTGCTGGTGTCTGGGTGTTAGGTACGAAGGTAATCGTGAATACCTGCTTGTTGGTGAGGTTATCTAAAGCCGCTTGAGCAGCGGTGAGAGCATTTTGATAGGAGGCCAATGTGCTCTGAGCTTTGTTCAAGGTATCCGTTGCATTCTTGGTGTAGGTGGCCAAATTCGATACGTTGCTGAGGTAATCAGTTTGAGCAGCGACACAATTGGATGTAGCCCAGGTCAACTTAGGTGATGTCTTGAGAGGGTTTGCAATGCAGGTGTACGTTCCTGACTTAGCGTTGAGTGTGGCGCAAGCAGTACCCTGCTTACCGGCAGCATCTGCCGAGGCGCTAAATGCAATTGAACCGCCCGCGATAAGGGCACCAGCAAGGAGCACGCTCGCCAGCCTTCTAGTAGAGAGCTTCTTCATTGTTGATTCCTTCCATTGGCTCAGGTCTTCTGAGTCATGTGCTCAATAATAGAGCGTCGATCGCCCCCCAGTTGAGCAAATTGGGGATTTACGTTGTGAACTTCATGAGAATCAGCCCCGTTAAACTACCGATACAGACTCCAAAGTACCCCCAAGTCCCAGTAGCTCAGTGGATAGAGCAACCGCCTCCTAAGCGGTAGGTCGCCGGTTCAACTCCGGCCTGGGACACGTT
>DAIOGE010000011.1:7239-17673 GCA_036745375.1 Candidatus Nanopelagicaceae bacterium | reverse complement strand
CACCTGGATTGGTACTCCGAGGGCATGTATCCACCGATGGTGATGGATGAAGAACTCCACGCTGATGGAACTATTAAACGTCAGGGCCAGAAGTACTACATGAAGCCCATGAACTGCCCGTTCCACAATCTCATTTACAAATCCAATAGCCGTTCGTATCGCGAACTTCCATTGCGACTCTTTGAATTTGGAACCGTCTATCGATATGAGAAGTCAGGTGTGATCCACGGACTTACTCGTGCTCGCGGATTCACCCAAGATGATGCCCATATCTACTGCACCAAAGAACAGATGATGGGCGAGCTGGATTCACTACTCACCTTTGTGCTCAATCTGCTTCGCGATTATGGTCTTAATGATTTCTATCTAGAACTATCAACGCGCAATCCAGCCAAATCCGTGGGCTCTGATGAGGCATGGGAAGAGGCCACCGATGCTCTCCGCAAGGCCGCTGAAAAGCAGAGTTTGGAACTCGTTCTAGATCCAGAAGGTGCAGCCTTCTATGGTCCAAAGATCTCGGTACAAGCCAAGGATGCAATCGGTAGAACCTGGCAGATGTCTACTATTCAAGTGGATTTCCAACTTCCGCAACGCTTTGACCTTGAGTATCAATCGACCAATGGATCACGTCAACAGCCGGTAATGATTCACCGCGCGCTCTTCGGATCGATTGAGAGATTCTTTGGAGTTCTGACAGAGCACTATGCAGGAGCTTTCCCTCCGTGGTTGGCACCGGTCCAAGTGCGAGGTATTCCAGTCGCTGAAGCATTCCTGCCGTATCTGCAAGATATTGCGGCTCAAATGCGCAAGGCGGGAATTCGAGTCGATGTCGATACATCGGATGATCGAATGCAGAAGAAGGTCCGCAATGCGCAACTCGAGAAGATTCCATTCATGATGATCGCGGGCGAAGAAGACCAGAAGAATGGCGCAGTCTCTTTCCGATACCGCAATGGCGATCAGAAAAACGGTATTGCGATCGCAGATGCTATTGCTGAGATCGTGACAGCGGTCGCCGAGCGCACGCAGATATAAAAGTCATGAATCAGGAGATCACCGGAGGGGCAGGGATGCCTGATGGTTGGAACCGCTTGTGGGCTCCTCATCGCATCTCCTACTTGGCGGGGGAGAATCGACCTCTGCCTGACAACGATGTGCCATGCCCATTCTGCAGAATTCCGACACTGGAGGATGCGGAAGGTTTGATCGTGGCTCGAGGTGAGCATGCCTATGTCGTCATGAATCTTTATCCCTACAACGCAGGTCATGTGCTCGTCTGCACCTATCGCCATGTTGCAGATTTAACAGACCTCATAACAGATGAACGCAATGAATTGCTTGAACTCACGGCACATACAATGAAAGTCATTCGACATGTATCGGGCGCGCAGGGATTCAATCTGGGGATGAATCAAGGTGCAATTTCAGGAGCAGGGATCGCAGAACATATCCATCAACATGTTGTCCCACGTTGGAGTGGCGATGCCAACTTCATGCCGGTTATTGGTAAGACAAAGGTAATCTCACAATTACTCGATGAGACTCGTGCCGCCTTAGCTGAGGGTTGGAACCTGGTCTAAATACTCTTTGATCTGGTCGATGCCGATGCTCGTGCCTTCCACCCAAGGTAGAGCGGGGAAGAGTAGGCCAGCTGCAAAACTATCTTCACCAGATTCTTCGAGCGCCTCGAGGTACTCCTCGCGAAATTCAGCGACAAGTTCAATATGTTCAGGATCAGCGGGTCGTTGTGTCCCTTCGCCAGCCGTGTAGTCGGTTATTTCGAGCCTCTCTAGATTTATTAGTGCTGCAGGTCGCCCATCATCTCCATGTAATACAAGATACGGCGAGACCACAGGATCGAGCATTTTCGAGGCGATCGCGGTCATATCTTCAAAATCGATCTCACTGACCAAGAGGTCGCAGATAACCACAAGTGAGGGGATGTAGAGCTCGCGGGCAATACGCCATTTTTCGAGATCCGCGCTGACAATGCCATCTTGCGCGCTCACGAGAAAGAGGGCAACATCGCACTCTTGCAGATCGGCATTTTCAAGGCCTAAAGCGTCCGCTAGAGGTAGGGATTTGCTCCCAACTATTGCGACTTTCGGCGAATTAATTAGGTCTGACACAGTATCCGAGCCTACGATGTAATCGTGATATCGGCCTCCATCAAAGCACCAGTGACACGGGTCGTCACCCCACTCTGCCGCTGGCTCTTAAGTAAAGGTGTAACTGCAAACTGCCTGAGCGCGATCGGTGGACTCGGAGCCTGTATCAGCGCGATCGCCTTCTTTAGTCATGGCAACTATTTCTGGGGCATGGTGGTAACGCTCTTCTTCATTCTCTTTGATCTCTTGGATGGAACGCTGGCTCGCATGTCTGACTCCGGTGGTTCCAAATGGGGAGCGCTACTTGATTCCACCCTTGACCGAATCTCCGACGCAGCAGTGCTCGGTTCTCTCGCCTACTTTTTAATGAAGAGCCATGATCGATTGGTTCCAGTTCTCGTCGTGGCGCTGGTTGCAGGTGGTCTTGTCTCTTATATCAAGGCACGCGCTGAAGGACTTGGAATTCCTTGCAATGGTGGTCTGGCAGAGCGGACCGATCGATTGATCATCATCTTTGTAGCTCTCGGCTTTGCCGGTCTAGGTGTTCCTTACATATTGGCAGTTGGCTCTTGGTTGCTGGCAGTTGCAAGCGTGTATACCGTCTGTGAACGATTAGCAATTGTTTACCGCGCAACCAAGAGACTGTAACTGGACCGCGTAAGTGTCATTTACCTATCTCGCGTACTTCATCGCCTGGAAGATTCTGGGATATCTGCCTGAGGATAAGGCGTATGGATTGATGTATTGGATCGCCGATCAAATCACCAAGCGCAATCCATCTGGCGTGCAACGGATGCGTAGCAACTATCTGCGAGTGCGCCCGGATATCTCCGAACCCGAACTTCAATCTTTGGTGAAGGAGGGGATGCGCTCCTACCTGCGCTATTGGTGTGACACTTTTAGATTGCCGCTCTGGTCCGGCGAAGAGATAGTTAGACGCACAACGGTGATCAATGGACACCTTCTTCTTGAGGCGTTGGCTCAGGGCAAGGGAGCTGTCGTCTCACTTCCGCATGCTGGCAATTGGGATCATGCTGGTGCTTACTATTGCCAAACCGGTTGGCCGATCGTCACCGTCGCAGAACATTTGGAGCCAGAGCGACTCTTCAAGAAGTTTTTGGCCTATCGAGAATCAATTGGCATGGAGGTCCTGGATGCCAGCGCTCGTTCACTCGCGCTTCTCTCCCAGAGATTGCGCCAAGGCCGCTTGGTTGCTCTTGTGGCCGATCGTGATCTTTCAAAGAATGGCGTTGATATCACCTTCTTTGGGTACCCAGCCCGTATGCCTGCAGGACCAGCTTTACTCTCGATTCAAACTGGAGCTCCCTTTCTCACAGCCTTCGTTCGCTATATAAACACTGGCATTGAGATCACATTTGAACCAATAATTGAGGTTCCAGAGGAAGGTAAAAATTCCGAGAAGGTAAGCACGATGATTCAAGAGTCGGCCAACCGATTGGAGCGACACCTCAGGGAGCATGTAACTGACTGGCACATGTTGCAGCGCATTTGGATTGATGGCGATTTTAAGGAACGCGAATGAGCGAACGAAAATTGCGGATCGGAATGGTCTGCCCTTACGGGTGGGATATTCCTGGGGGAGTACAAATACACATTAGGGAACTCGCTCAACATTTCATCTCTCGAGGACATTACGTATCCGTTATTGCACCAGTTAGCGATGAAGATTCAATCGTAGATCCCTGGTTGGTAAGTGCCGGTCGCCCAGTTCCAATTCCATTTAACGGTTCGGTGGCGCGGGTTCTCTTCGGTCCGATTGCTGCATCAAGGGTTCGGCAGTGGATCGCTCAGGGTGACTTCGATGTACTGCACATGCATGAACCGGGAATCCCATCTATCTCACTGCTGGCGTGTTGGTCTGCAGAAGGCGCCATGGTTGGAACCTTTCATGCGTCTACTCCCAAGCTAAGAGCCATCGCATCAGTCGGACCACTGATTGAACCGATGATAGAAAAACTTAGTGCGCGGATCGCAGTGAGCGAGATGGCGCAAGCGACCCTCAACAATCTTTACGGGACTGAGGCAGTGGTTATTCCCAATGGAATTGATTACGCAAGATTTGCACGCGGTGCAGAGTCGAAACCATCGCGTGGCGATCATCCGCGAATCGGATTTCTCGGACGCTTTGAGGAGACGCGAAAAGGTCTTCCACTTCTTATTGAAGCCTTACCGAAGATTCTAAAGTCAATTCCAAATCTTGAACTAGTGGTAGCTGGTCCAGGCGATCCCGAGAAAATTCTGGCGAAGGTGGATCCACAAATGGCAAAACAGATCACCTTCTTGGGTCGACTTTCAGAAGAGGAGAAGGTGCACTTCCTTTCCGGCGTTGATCTGTATATAGCCCCAAATACCGGCGGTGAATCCTTTGGAATTATCTTGGCAGAGGCGATGGCCTCAGGAGCTCCTGTACTTGCGAGCGATATTCCGGCCTTCGTGGACCTACTTTCAGTCGGAGATTGCGGCGCCACTTTCAAATCCGAAGATTCAGGAGATCTAGCGAAGAAAACCATCGAACTCATACGGAATTCGGCGCGATTACAACAACTTGCTGAGAATGGTCTGACTTCTGCGATTCGCTTCGACTGGGGGAGCGTCGCGGCACAGATAATGAGCGTCTATGAAGTCGCTATGACTGGTCAAGCCAAAGTGGCAGTGGGCTCTGAAAATGCGAGTTGGAAGAAGGGGAGAGAGCGATGAAATTTGCCGCAGTTCTCATCGTTGTACTTCTCTTCATGTGGTACCTGTCATTTTCAGCAAGCCGATTGGACCGCCTCCATCACCGCGTCGAAACCTCCTGGGAGCATCTCGACGCACTTCTTCAACGTAGAGCGGCGCTAGCCCTGGAGATCTCACATCAATCTGATCTAGATCCGGCGACTGACTTGATCTTGACCCAATCGGCTTATGTGAGTCGTGAAGAGGCGATTATTGATCGAAACGATGCTGAACGTTCTCTCTCTGAATCGTTGAAGTTTCTACGTGAACTAGGACGCAGCGGTGAAGTTGCGATCTCGGTGCCTCTTCTCGAAGAGCTGAGTGCTCTGACTGAGAAAATAACATTGGCTATTGCCATCCACCTTGAAGCGGTGAGTTCTGTAGCTAAATTGCGCTCCCGTCCGATTTACAGACTCTTTCATCTTGCAGGAAAGGCAAAGTTGCCAAAAATCTATTCATTCGAAGAGGACTCTTTGTGATCAAATCCCATCGTCTCTTGGTTTTAACGAGCGCAATTATTCTGCCGGTTTTGTTCTTAGCGGGTTGTGGCGCTACCAAAAAATCTGCAACCACTACTCCGGTAGTTCCAACTAATGCACTGACTGGATTGCCTGGAATTAATGGTCCGGTTCTCTTTGTAAAAGTCGATGACACTCAACCTGCGCATCCCCAGATCGGTTTAGATAGCGCAGATGTGATTTACATTGAGCAGGTTGAAGGCGGACTGACTCGTCTCGCTGCAGTCTTCAGTAACAAATTGCCGGCAGAGATAGGTCCGGTCCGATCTGCACGCATCAGCGATATTGATTTGATGGCAAATTACGGTCGAGTTGGAATGGCATATAGCGGAGCGCAAACAATCTTCTTACCTGTACTGCGTGCCTCGAATATTGAAGATATCGGCGCTGATACCGAGCCCGCTTCCATCTTCTCGCGTGATCCGGTTCGTACTGCTCCAACGAATCTCTTGGTGAATCCGAAGGCGTTGCTCAATAAATCAATCAATGTTGAACACAGACCCATCGTCACGGCCAAGTCGGTGGGGTGGAAGTTTGGTCCACTACCTTCTGGAGGTACCGCAATTAAAAGTGCAGAGGTGAAGTGGCCTGCGGGTAAATACAAAGCGGTCTGGTCTGCGAGCACTCAAAAATGGAAATTGATCTACGACGATGCACCCGATATTGCGGCGGATGGAGTTCAGCTTGGTTCTCCTACCTTCCTGATCCAAGAAGTCAGCATTACTCCATCGATCTATCACGATCACCTCGGAAGCTATACGCCATTTAGCAACACCATTGGCTCTGGAACGGGTTATCTACTACGAGATGGCGAGGAGATTCCGGTCTATTGGAACCGCGCCACCGCTACCGATCCCACCACCTGGACGCTTAAAGATGGCTCACCGGCTTATTTCCACACTGGACAGGTTTGGGTCGCCTTGACCGATCAACAGCCCAGCTTTACCTACCCAGTTTCCAGTACGCCAGCACCCACCGCTTCAAAGTAGACTTGGGCTCTTGCCCCTAGGGCACAACCTAGGTTTTGCTGGCACAAGGAGATGGAATGTCTGAGAACACCGAGAAGGTAACTGGCACAGGTCGCGTCAAGCGAGGTATGGCTGAGATGCTCAAAGGCGGCGTCATCATGGATGTCGTCAACGTTGAGCAGGCGAAGATCGCTGAGGATGCTGGTGCGGTCGCTGTGATGGCTCTAGAGCGCGTGCCTGCAGACATCCGCGCACAAGGCGGAGTCGCCCGTATGTCTGATCCTGACATGATCGAGAAGATCCAGGCCGCGGTTTCTATTCCAGTTATGGCGAAGGCCCGTATTGGTCACTTTGTTGAAGCGCAGGTCTTGCAGAGCCTCGGTGTTGATTACATCGACGAGTCAGAGGTACTGACTCCAGCCGATTATGAGAACCACATCGATAAGTGGAACTTCACTGTTCCCTTCGTATGTGGCGCAACCAATTTGGGTGAGGCGCTACGCCGCATCAATGAGGGTGCAGCAATGATTCGCTCCAAGGGTGAAGCGGGAACCGGTGATGTCTCTAATGCAACCACCCACATGCGCAAGATTTCCCAAGAGATCCGTCGCCTTACTTCTATGCGCGAAGATGAGTTGTACGTTGCAGCGAAAGAGATTCAGGCACCCTATGAACTCGTCAAGGAAGTAGCACAGACTGGAAAGTTGCCGGTCGTTCTCTTTACAGCTGGGGGAATTGCAACGCCGGCAGATGCAGCGATGATGATGCAGCTCGGCGCAGATGGAGTCTTCGTCGGCTCTGGAATCTTCAAATCTGGAAATCCTGCCGCTCGCGCTAGCGCATGCGTCAAAGCAGTTACTTATTACACCGATGCCAAGGTGATCGCCGATGTCTCTCGTGGACTGGGAGATGCAATGGTGGGAATTAACGTCTCTGATATTCCAGTTCCACACCGTTTGGCTGAACGCGGCTGGTAACGGCGCGCTCCTTATATGCTGGTTGGTGTTTTAGCGCTCCAAGGTGATTTCCGAGAGCACCTCTTCGCGCTAGCCGAGTGCGGGGTAGATGCGATCGCGGTGAAAAGCCTGGATCAAATCAATGAGATTGATGCCCTTATTTTGCCTGGTGGAGAGTCAACCACCATCGCAAAGTTAGCGCGAACGTTCGGACTCTTTGATCGAATTTCAGAGCGGATTCATGCAGGACTTCCGACTTATGGGTCATGCGCGGGGATGATTCTTCTCGCAGATCGCATTGAGGGTGCTGCCGTAGGTCAAGAGAGTTTTGGCGGTATGGATATCACCGTACGACGCAATGCCTTTGGGCGTCAGGTCGACTCCTTCGAGGCTAATTTGAACATGGTTGGAATTACCTCTCCCGCCGTCCGGGCTATCTTTATCCGTGCCCCTTGGGTTGAGTCCGTTGGATCGGGTGTTGAAGTTTTGGCATCTGTAGAAATTGAGGGAGAATTGCACCCTGTTGCGGTCCAGCAAGGAAACCTGTTGGCAACCTCATTTCACCCAGAAATAACGGGGGATAATCGGGTGCATCGCTACTTCATTGAGAATATATGCAAGGCGGCCGTTGCGTAACAACGCGCACGGCTCAAAAGAGTCAGAACAAGGTTGGTGAGTTAAATGTCAGGCCATTCCAAATGGGCAACGACAAAGCATAAGAAGGCGGTAATCGATTCACGTCGCGCCAAGAATTTTGCAAAACTGATTAAAGCGATCGAGATTGCAGCCCGCAACGGTGGACCCGATATTGATGGCAACCCAACGCTCTTTGACGCCATTGCTAAGGCAAAGAAAAACTCTATGCCGGCAGACAATATTGAACGCGCGGTAAAGCGCGGAGGTGGACTCGAGTCCGGTGGCGCCGATTGGCAGACCATCATGTACGAGGGCTATGCACCTGGTGGTGTTGCTCTCATGATCGAATGTTTGACGGATAGTCGCAATCGCGCTGCCTCTGAAGTTCGTGTTGCCGTAACTCGCAACGGCGGATCGATGGCTGATCCAGGGTCGGTCTCGTATATGTTCAACCGCAAAGGCGTTGTCATTGTTAATAAGACTGCAGGCATTACCGAAGATCGCATTCTCGAGGTTGTTCTCGATGCCGGGTGCGAAGAGGTAAATGACATGGGAGATTCTTTCGAGATCGTCTCTGAGCCGAGCGACCTTGTAGCCGTTCGCACTGCGCTTCAAGGAGCCGGGATTGATTATGAGTCAGCCGATACCTCGTTCTTGCCATCGCTCTCTGTCCCGCTTGATGCAGAGACCGCGACTAAAGTCTTTAATCTGATTGATGCTATTGAAGAGCTCGATGATGTGCAGAACGTCTATGGCAACTTCGATGTGTCTGACGAGGTAATGGCTAGCATCGCCCAATAGGCTTACTTGCATGAGAGTGCTGGGGATCGATCCGGGTTTAACCCGATGCGGCCTTGGCGTTGTCGAGAGTCGCGGTTCCAACGCGCTCTACATGGTCGATGTTGGGGTAATTCGTACAACCGTTGATGCACCTTTAGAGGCGCGGCTACTCGAGTTAGAAACCGCGATCTCGCTGTGGATTGAACGAATTGAACCCGATGTGATTGCCGTCGAAAGAGTCTTCTCGCAATTAAATGTAAAGACTGCAATGGCCACAGGACAAGCAGCGGGAGTTGCGCTTTTGCTTGCAGCAAAGGCGGGGATTCCAGTTGTGATGCACACTCCCTCTGAAGTCAAAGCCTCAGTGACTGGATCGGGTCGTGCGGATAAGAAGCAGGTGGCACTTATGGTGCAACGACTCTTGCGTTTAGATGCGATACCTAAGCCAGTAGATAGCACCGATGCTCTAGCGCTTGCTATTTGTCACCATTGGCGAGGGGTCGGAGATTCTAAGTTAGAGATCGCTTTGGCTAATGAAAGAGCTCGACTCACATCTCGTGCTACTAAGGCGACTCCGGCATGATCGCCTCGGTCTCCGGTGTTGTTAAAGCGGTTCGTTCAGGTTCCGTGGTGGTTGAGGTCGGAGGCGTGGGGCTTCTTATCAATGTACCCGCGCGAATTGCGGCGGGGTTAGTCGCGGGAACATCTACCTCTCTTCATACAGTACTTGTCGTACGCGAAGATGCGCTGACCCTCTACGGATTTGAATCAGTGCTTGCTCGTGAGATCTTTGAACTCTTGCAGACGGTCACGGGTATTGGCCCCAAGGTCGCGCAATCTGCGCTCAATGTTTATGAGAGCGAAGAGATTTTGAGTGCGATAAAGAATGAGCAGAGTGAACTTCTTGAACGCATCCCGGGTCTGGGCAAGAAGGGGGCGCAACGATTAGTTCTTGAACTGAAAGATAAGTTAGATGTGTACGCCGTCTCAGAGATCTCTGATTCAGGTGCATGGAGGGATCAATTAAATAGCGCACTAGTCGGCTTAGGTTTCTCTGCTCGCGAGAGTCAAGAACGAATCGAGCAACTCACAACCCAATTTAAAGATCTTTCGAAAGAACCTATATCTGAACTTCTTCGCGCAGCTCTATCTGGTGGTGTAACAAAGTGAGCGAGTCGGTAACCAGCGATTTCGCGGACGACTCTGAGAGAGTTCAAGAGTTAGCGCTTCGTCCTAAGAACCTAGGGGAGTTCGTTGGCCAAAAAAGAGTTGCGGGACAGATCGATCTTCTCCTAACCGCTGCACGCTCTAGAAAAACTCCAGCCGACCATATTTTGCTTGCCGGACCTCCAGGACTGGGTAAGACAACTCTGGCAATGATTATTGCCAACGAGATGAACGCACCGATTCGGATTACGAGTGGACCTGCTATTCAACATGCAGGCGATCTGGCATCTATTCTCTCCTCATTAGTGGAGGGCGAGATTCTATTTTTGGATGAGATACATCGTATGTCTCGTCCCGCCGAAGAACTTCTGTACATGGCGATGGAGGATTTCCGAGTTGATGTTGTAGTCGGAAAGGGGGCGGGCGCAACTGCGATCCCCCTCTCCTTGCCACATTTCACGTTAATTGGCGCGACAACGAGGGCTGGATTGCTGCCAAGTCCGCTTCGAGACAGATTTGGGTTTACCGCTCAACTAGATTTTTATGGGGATGAGGAACTCTCCAC
>DAIOGE010000011.1:4140-7139 GCA_036745375.1 Candidatus Nanopelagicaceae bacterium | reverse complement strand
GGGGGCCCTGTTGGGCTTACAACTCTGGCAATGTCCATGGGTGAAGAGGCTGAGACCCTTGAGAGTCTGGCGGAGCCCTTTCTGCTGCGACGAGGGTTATTGGCTCGAACACCGCGCGGTCGAATGGCTACCGCAGCTGGCTGGAACCACCTAGGGGAGACACCGCCGCAAGGAGAACTTGGCATTTTAGACATGCCCTCACTGGATGCCTAGACTTGCGTCTTATGTCTGCCAACATTTCTAAATCAATTAAGTCCCAGGCCAAGCCCGGACGAACCCTCGCCATTCTGGCCCTCGCCTTGGTCGCCTTCAGCGCTCTGGCCTTTATCCAGAACGATAAGGTCAAGCTCGGACTCGATCTTCGTGGGGGTACCAGCGTCACTTTGCAGCCAAGAGTTGCCAAGGGGGGAACGGTTTCATCAGCTGATATTGCACAGGCGGTAGCGATCATCCGTCAGCGCGTGAATGCCTACGGTGTGGCTGAAAGTCAGGTAACAGCACAAGGAACTGGCAACAACCAGCAGATCGTTATTTCGGTTCCAGGTGCGACCGGAACAAGCATTGTCGACCAGGTTGGACAGACCGCTGAGCTTCGCTTCCGTCAGGTACTCGCTGTTGGCGCCGGAAATTCCAAGACCACATCCACCTCGAGCACCTCGACCTCAACAGTCGTTGTTCCTCCCAAGGGATCCAAGGCAACTCCAACTCCTACGCCTACCAAGGCTGCGGTATTAACTCCGACATATCCGACTGGTGTTACTGCTGCTCTTGATGCGAAATTTGGTGCACTCGATTGCACCAAGGCTGCAAATCGCCAAGGTGGAAATATCGACGATCCGAACTCTCCGATCATTGCATGTAATAGAGATGGAAGCGCCAAATATATTCTTGGACCTGCAGAGGTAGTTGGTACCGACATTGCTAGCGCTAGTGCCAACCTGGACCAGACAAATGGAAATGGTTGGATGGTTCTCTTGAACTTCAAGAGCGCTGGAACTAAGAAGTTTGCTGCGATTACAACTCGAGTTGTTAAATTGGCATCACCTCAGAATCAAGTAGCCGTGGTTCTCGATGGGCTTGTTGTTACATCTCCCGCTATTCAATCTGCAATCACCGCAGGTAATGCACAGATCACAGGTAACTTCACTCAGGCAGACGCCACCACTTTGGCAGATCAACTTAAGTACGGTGCACTTCCACTGGCATTTGATCGCGGAGATGTAGAGCAAGTTTCTCCTACATTGGGCTCTAACCAGTTGCATGATGGCTTACTTGCTGGACTCATCGGACTCCTGCTTGTCGTCATCTACTCGATTCTCTACTACCGCGGTTTAGGAGTTGTGAGCGTTGGTTCGCTCACCATTGCAGGAGGTATTACCTATCTCCTCTTTATCTTGCTAGGTAAATGGATCGGCTTCTCGCTATCACTTGCTGGTATTGCCGGTGCAATTGTTTCTATTGGTATTACCGCCGACTCGTTCATTGTTTACTTCGAGAGATTACGTGATGAAGTTCGCGATGGAAGATCGCTGCGAACCGCTGTTGATACTGGTTGGACCCGTGCTAAGCGCACCATCATCGTGGCCGACTCGGTCTCTCTCATCGCTGCAGCGCTGCTGTACTTCTTCGCCGTGGGTGATGTGCGTGGTTTCGCCGCAACGCTTGGTCTAACGACCTTCGTGGACCTCTTCGTAGTCTTCTTCTTCACAAAACCATTAGTCACCTTGCTCTCGAGGTTACATTTCTATGCAAGTGGACATCGACTCTCTGGCTTTTCGGCAGCTAGCTTAGGTGTTGTAACACGAAAGGATGTCGCTTAAATGTCACGTTTATCAGGAATGGGCGGCCGCCTCTATCGCGGTGAAAAGTCCTTTGACATTATCGGTAAGCGCCGTCGCTTCTACGCGCTCTCCGGAATCGTAATCATCATCTCAGCAGTTGCACTTTCGGTGCAGGGCCTCCACCTTGGAATTGAATTCAAGGGCGGCTCCGAATTCACCTTCTCTGCTTCATCTGTCTCGGTGGCTCAAGGACAGAAGGCAGTGGCAGATAGCGGAATAACCTCAGAGACAATCGTGCAGAAGATTGGGACTAACAAGCTTCGTATCACGACCAAGACTCTGACAAACGCTCAAAATGACGCTATTGAGAACTCCATTGCTAAGGATTTCAATATCCCAATCGCGGATATAAACGTTCTGAGTATTGGGCCATCATGGGGTAAGGACATTACCCATAAGGCGATTCAAGCGCTCATTGGTTTCTTGTTAGTTGTACTTCTCTATCTAGCACTGGCATTTGAACCGAAGATGGCTCAAGCGGCGATCATTGCGGTTGTCCACGATATCTTCATTACCGTTGGTGTCTACGCCCTGGTTGGCTTTGACGTCACGCCGGCAACGGTTATCGGCTTCTTAACGATCCTTGGTTATTCGCTTTACGACACAGTAGTTGTCTTCGACAAGGTTCGTGAAAATACCCGTTCGATTACCAGCACAGGAAAGTACACCTATTCACAGGCAGCCAATCTGGCGGTTAATCAGACTCTCGTGCGTTCATTTAATACCTCTTTGATCGCGCTACTTCCAGTGGCCTCCATTCTCTTTGTGGGCGCTGGATTGCTCGGTGCAGGAACCCTGAAGGATCTCTCTCTTGCTCTCTTCATTGGTTTAGCGACCGGAACATATTCTTCGATCTTTATCGCAACACCAATCTTGGCAACGCTCCGTGAACGCGAACCTGCTATGCAAGCACTTGCAAAGCGCGTCGCGCAGCGCGGACCACAAGCACCAGGAGAGGCAGTTGTAATCAAGGGAGATGCAGAAGTCTCAAATATTGTGACTTCAACGCACTCTAAGGAGAATCGCGAACGCGGTCCTCGCAATCAACCTAAGCGCAAGAGCCGTCGATAATTTGGAGTGAGGGGAGGGGAGTGGGATGAACACTCTGCTAGCTCCCCTTGCCCAGACTCTCAGCGCAAACCTTCCTGAATTTAAAAG
>DAIOGE010000011.1:1304-4040 GCA_036745375.1 Candidatus Nanopelagicaceae bacterium | reverse complement strand
GGACCAAATGGAAAAGCTGTAGAGATACAGATTCGAACCACCGACATGCATGCACGCGCCGAATTCGGAATCGCAGCACACTGGAAATATAAATCAAAGGGTCCCAAGAGCGTTGAGAACGATCCTGGAGTTATCTGGCTTAAGCAATTGCACGAGTGGCAACAAGAGAGTGAAGATGTAAGTGAATTCCTCGACACGCTTCGCTATGACTTACGGACTCCAGAGGTATTTGTTTTTACTCCAAAGGGGAGCGTTGTAGCTCTACCAGCTGGTTCGACGCCGGTGGACTTTGCCTATGCAGTTCATACCGAGGTCGGTAATAGATGTGTAGGTGCAAAGGTAAATGGGAAGTTGATTCCATTGGAATCGGCCCTTGCAAATGGCGACGTGGTGGATATCGTCACGAATAAAAGTCCTAATGCAGCCCCCAGCCGCGACTGGCTTAACTTTGTAAAGTCACCGAGGGCGCGCTCCAAGATCAAGGCCTGGTTCTCAAAGGAGCGACGAGAGGAGGCGATAGAGGCAGGTCAAGAATCGATAGCGCGGCAGATGCGCAAAGCAGGGATGCCTCTGCAGAAAATTCTGGCTGGTCAAGCCATCCTCGAACTGGCACACGAACTTCACTTTCCCGACATTGAGGCGTTGTATGCCTCAGTTGGTAACGGGCATGTCTCAGCAGCTTCTGTCATTGAGAAGCTGGCCCATCAACTCGGCAATGAAGAGGATGCTCCAGAGGAGAACATTGATCATCTCTTCCGCAGACCTACCGCGGCGAAGCGCAATTCTTCTGGAGTGGATGTTGAAGGCGCAGGTGATCTCTTAGTAAAACTTGCACGTTGCTGCACTCCGGTGCCTGGTGATGAGATCACGGGATTTGTCACGAAAGGCAGTGGAGTGAGTGTGCACCGCGCCGATTGCATCAACGTCAACGATCTTAAAGAGCACCAAGGCGATCGCATCGTTGAAGTTAAATGGAACAACAGCGCGCGAGCACTATTCCTGGTGAATATTCAAGTGGAAGCCCTTGATCGTTCAGGTCTTCTCTCTGACATCACCAGAACACTTGCAGATCAACATGTAAATATCTTGAACGCTGCTGTTAGCACCAGCAAAGATAGAGTCGCGCTCTCGCGCTTCACCTTTGAGATGGCCGACGCACTGCATTTGGATACAGTTTTATCGGCGGTGCGCAGCGTTGCAGGTGTCTACGATGTTTACCGAGTCACCAACAACTAATTACTTTTTAAAGTCTGCTAGACCCTTTTGAGCTTCTGCAAGCCATGCCTTACGAGCGGCAGCGGCTTCGCGTGCAACCAATGCTTTAGCGCTTTGACCTGCGGCCTCTGCTTTTGCAGCCTGCTTCTCGTAGTTCTCGATCGCATCCAAGAGACCTTGCACAACGCTATTGGCGTGAGCGATTGCAGTTGGATCGCTGCGGCGTGAAACTTCTTGATGCAGAGAGTCGATCTCGGCTTGCACCTTTTCGAGTCGAGCTTCCAATGCAGCACGCTTGCTGCGTTCGGTCATTCCGATGCGATCCCACTTCTCATGCAGATCGTGGAACTTGTTGCGAGCGGCTTTAACATCTGTGACAGGAAGCAGCGCTTCGAATTGAGCGATCAGTTCTTCGCGCTTGGCAAGATTTGCAGCCATTGTTCCTTGGCGCTTCTCCAGGTCAGCCTTCTTGGCAGCGAAGAATGCATCTTGAGCCGCTTTGAACTCTTCCCAAAGTCTGGTGTCAACGCTCTTCTTGCCACGACCGGCGGCCTTCCAAGCATCCATCAGTTCCTTGAAGCGATTAGCGGTTGCTAGCCAATCTTTCGAGTCAGCAAGCTTCTTTGCCTCTTCGATGATGGCGCTCTTTGATTGAGTGACAGCAGCGCTCTGATTCTCTAGTTGGGCGAAATGGGTGCGGCGACGCTTATCAAATTTATTGCGTGCGCTAGAAAAGCGCTTCCAAAGATCTGCATCTGCCTTCTTTTCTAGGCGAGGAGCGGCCTTCCACTCATCGAGAAGTACTTTGAGACGATCGCCCGTGGCCTTCCAACTTTCGGAGAGGGCGAGTGACTCGGCCTCTTCTACTAATTTCTCTTTGATGGCAGTTGCCTCTGCGCGCTTAGCCTCCTTGGCAGCGTTCTCTGCGGCTTTGCGGGCTTCGTAAGCGGCTTTGTGACCTTCAATGAGCGAAGGAATTTGATCAACGGATTTTGCAAGCGTCACTAAGTCGCCTACACCGTTGAGATTTGCAATCTGCTCTTTAAGCTTTGTGACGGCGATCTGCGCATCGCTGGGAACCATGGCACCGCTCTTAATACGTGCGGCGAGAAGGGCTACCTCGGAAGCGACCGCTTCAAATTTGCGGACGAAGTAGGCGAGTGCCTCTTCGCTACTCTTTCCAGGATATGAACCAACGGCGCGCTCACCTTCAGGAGTGGTTACATACACTGTTCCATCTTCGCCAACTCGGCCAAATTTGGCTGGGTCACCGATGAGGGCTGATGCTGCACTGAGATTCTCTGTTTCTGCCATCTCTTGCTCCTTAGGTTGCGCGTCAGGTCTCTCTCAACTTCTCGAGATCAAACCTTTTCGTTAACGGTTATCTTGAAGCTCCGCCATGGGGCGTCGCCGGTCTCCTTGACCCTTCGATCAAGGGCTTAACGGTACCCTTAAAGCCTGTGCCTGGGAAAATTAGTACCCCAGCCCTAGGGAAGGCCTCCATGTGATTCTTGAGGTGAT
>DAIOGE010000011.1:0-1204 GCA_036745375.1 Candidatus Nanopelagicaceae bacterium | reverse complement strand
GGCAATCCCTTTGGCATTTTGACCCCCGGTGGCCCAACCATCCCAATTCTGCAGGAGATGGGGGTCAGTGATTTTGCCGAACCCAGTGACGTTCGTGAACTTACCGATGGGATATCAATTGAGATAGCGGGCTTTACCCTCAAGGCTCTCCACGCTCCAGGACATACCCCTGGCTCCACAGTTTTCATCGTCAATGATGAACACCTGATCAGCGGTGATGTTCTCTTTCAGAATTCAATTGGCAACACCACGCAGCGACTTGGCTCTGAAACTGCCATGAAGAAGACGTTGCGCAACGTCATCTTGCCGCTGGATGATGAGCTAATTGTGCTTCCTGGCCATGGAGCGGAAACTACAATTGGGCGAGAGCGTAAGAACAATGCTTATTTGCAGGAGCGATATTTAAGGAGTGCTGATTAATGGCAAAGATTGCCGCCCCTAAGGGAGTGAGTGAATATTTCCCGGAGAGGTCCAAGCACTTCGAATATGTTCGCGAAACTCTTATCCGCTCTGCGAAGGTAGCAGGCTACGAGTTGATAGAACTTCCCGTCTTTGAAGATACAGAGCTCTTTAGACGCGGTGTTGGTGAGTCGACCGATGTGGTGAGCAAAGAGATGTTTAGCTTCGAAGATCGCGGTGGCAGGCCAATCACACTGCGTCCCGAGGGCACGGCTGGAGTGATGCGCTCGGTCATTGAGAATAATTTGGATCGCGGACGGCTACCGGTAAAGGTCTATTACTCGGGGCAATTTTTCCGTGCAGAACGTCCGCAGTTGGGACGCTATCGCCAGTTCTATCAAGTTGGTATTGAGGCAATCGGCGTCGCAGATCCTCAGCTTGATGTAGAAGTTATTGCGGTTGCTGATCGTGCCTTTAAAAAGTTGGGTCTTAAGCGATACCGCCTCGAGATTACCTCGCTTGGAGATTCTGTCTCGCGTCAGAACTACTTGAAAGATCTTCGCACATATATCGATGGAATCACTCTTGATGAGGTGACGCGGGGGAGAGCTGCTATAAATCCATTGCGCTTGTTTGATGATAAGCGGCCGGAGATTCGTGAGCAGTTAGTCAATGCACCAGTATTACTCGACTACTTAACTCCTGAGAGCACCCGCGATTTCGCTGCGGTACAAAGTTCGCTCACTAAGTTGGGAATTGATTTCGTCGTTAACAAGCGGATGGTGCGCGGTTTGGATTACTACAC
>DAIOGE010000010.1:0-17920 GCA_036745375.1 Candidatus Nanopelagicaceae bacterium | reverse complement strand
TACTTGTTCGTTGGGGTGTTTTAGCTCTTGCAGTATGGGCAGCAACTGGATTGGTACCGGGAATTAAGGTTCACGGTGGAGCTTGGGATTACCTCTGGGTGGCCCTCATCTTCTCGCTTATCAATACCTTCTTGGGTTCATTCCTCAAGTTGATGACCCTTCCGGCTGTAATTTTGAGCGCTGGGCTATTTTTGATCGTGATCAATGCAGCGATGCTGGAGGTAACAACCCACATCAGCAGCGCACTCACCATCAAGTCATTCTGGTCTGCGATCTTTGCCTCGATCATTATCAGTTTGGTCTCTGGTGCGGGCTCAAGATTCACCTCAAAAAGAAATTGGAGCTAAAAAAACTCTCCGCTGTCTCACTCGGCGGAATCGTTGGCTCACTCGCCAGGTGGGGAGTTTCGTTAGCTATCGTTGATCCCGGATTTCCTTGGGCTACCCTCATGGTTAACTACATCGGCTCAATTCTGTTGGCTGTGATCGTTCTTTATGTAAAACATCATGATGATCCTCGCTGGTGGTGGCGTCCTGCACTTGGAACCGGCTTCTGCGGCGGATTCACTACTTATTCAGCCTTTGCCGTGAAGATTGATCAGGATCTTAATACCCACAATTATCATGGATTCGCAACATATGTAATTGCTTCACTAGTGGGAACGTTCATATTGGTTTATGCAACGAGCGAATTCCTCGAAAGGCGTTGGGCCAAAGAATGAGAGCGCTATTAATTACAATCGGGGCGGGGATTGGTGCGCCCTTGCGCTACTTGGTGGATAAACATTTAAGTAAGAGACACTCAAGTTTGGTGCCACTTGAAACCTTGCTTATAAATGTCGTGGGATCTTTTATTCTGGGAGTGACAGTTCATCGTTCCGCAAATATTGGATACTTATTTGGAACGGGTCTGGCCGGTGCATTTACCACTTGGTCTGCATTTGCTCTTGAGACTCACGGCCTTTTCAAGAGGAAGAAGCAATGGCACGCCTTGGCTTACCTAATCTTGACCTTGGTACTTGGTGTTGGTGCAGCAGCGCTCGGCAACTTGATTTAGCGAAGCAGGTTAGCAACCCAAACTTCGACTTCATCAGGATGGCTGGGTAGAGCTCTGCTGAGCACTTGTGCTCCGCTCTTGGTCACCAGCACATCATCCTCAATACGTACACCGATCCCACGGTACTCAGAGGGAAAGAGAAGATCGTCGGGCTGAATATAGAGACCAGGCTCTACCGTTAAAACCATTCCCTCTTGCAGTACGGCCCCTTTATAACTCTCTTCACGAGCCTGAGCACAGTCATGCACATCGAGTCCCAACATGTGCCCCGTTGCATGGACGGTCCAGCGGCGATGAAAACCAGCATCCTCGGCCAGCGATTCTTCCGCGGTTCCAGGTAGAACTCCCAGCTCTTCTAACCCTTTAGCTAATACCGCACTCGCGGCGTTATGAAAATCAAACCAACCTGCGCCGGGTTTTACCGCAGCGATTCCTGCCTTTTGAGCCTCATATACCAAGTTATATATCTTGCGTTGTGCTGGAGAAAATTTTCCATTTACCGGAATAGTACGAGTGATATCAGCCGTGTACATCGAATCAACTTCTGCACCTGCATCAATCAAAATAAGATCACCTGGCAGAACATCTCCATCGTTTTTCACCCAATGCAGTACACACGCATGAGCTCCACTTGCGGCGATGGTGTCGTATCCCAGTTCATTTCCTTCGAGTCTGGCGCGACCAAAGAAGGCGGCCTCAATAATTCTTTCGCCACGCTTAACAGAGGTAGCAGCAGGAAAGGCTTGAATCATGTCGTTGAATCCACGTGCGGTGATATCGATCGCCTTCTGCAATTCCGCAATCTCATAGCTATCTTTAATGAGTCGCATCTCTGAAATCGTAGATAGTAATTTTGCCTCGCGCTTCTTATGTCTTTCTACTAAAGAATCAACCGTTGGATCTTCACCTCGGATTGTTAAAGTTTCGACGTCATCGGAGAGAAGTTCTTGAAGAGTATCAATATGTTGAACTGCAATCTCATAACGTAACTCTGTCTCGCGTGCAGAAAGGCGACGGCCAATCCAGAACTCACCATGTCTACGATCAGAGTGGAATTCAGAGGTATCTCGTGGAGAACGTGGGTGGGTGTAGAGAATTGCTTCGTGGCCAATTTCAGTTGGTTCTAGGACCAGAACGGAATCTGGAACTGAGTCAGATGCCGAGATTCCCGTTAGATATGCATACGCAGAGTGAACTCGAAACTTGTAATCAGTGTCATTGCTACGAACCTTGAAAGTTCCGGCGGGAATTACTAGTCGCACTCCAGGATAAAGGGAAGACAATTTTGTGCGACGGATAGCCGCGTATTTAACAACTTCTGCCGCCTGCACATTCTCCAGAGAAGAGTCGGCCCAACCTTGCGACATAAACTCTGAAAGAGCCTCACCCTTCGGGATGTCATGCGATTGGGTGCCAGGAGCGCGGTCGGGAATTTTGTTCATAAAGAGAGTTTAATGGGCTTAAACAACGAATCCATCAGGGAAGGGATCGCTTGAATCCAGGATCCAGGTTGCCTCACCCATAATCCAAGCACGACCTGTAATCGTGGGAACTATTGCGGGATATCGCCCAACGGTGGTGTGTGACTTCACTCGTCCTTCGAAGCGAGAGCCAATCCAAGACTCATTGATAAGCACGTCGTTATCTTTGAAGGTTCCGAGCGCTACCAACTGTGCCAATCTGGCACTCGTTCCAGTGCCGCAGGGCGACCGATCGAACCAGCCCGGATATATCGCCATCGCATTTTTCCAGTGGAGCGCTTCATCACCAGGTGTAACAAAATCAATGTGGTGGCAGATCGCGATCTCGGGATTTTCGGGATGGACCGGGCGATTCTGCTCATTTATTGCATCTGATATTGCGAGTCCAGCCTCAAGGAACTTGGCACCATTCTGACGCTCAAAAGCTATCCCCACGCGCTCAATGGGGACTATGGCATAGAAGTTTCCACCATACGCCATGTCGTAGGTGATCTCGCCATACCCAGGAACATTTACAACCTGATCGCGTTGATATAAAAACGATGGGACATTTGTAATCGTTACAGATTGGGCTTTGCCTTCACGAACCGCAACGTCAACAACTACTAATCCCGCTGGAGTATCTAGTCGGATAGTGGTTACAGGCTCTACTACGGCTACTAACTTCTTTTCAACAAGGACCGTCGCCACACCAATCGTGCCATGACCACACATAGGCAGACAGCCGGAGACCTCTATGTAAATAACTCCGACATCTGCATCAGGTCTAGTGCTCTTTTGGATTATTGCACCGCTCATCGCGCTATGTCCGCGGGGCTCAAACATTAACCATTGGCGCAGATGATCCATGTGCTCCATGAAATATGCACGTTTTTCGAAGGCGCTCGCACCTGGAATTTCACCAATGCCGGAGAGTACGACACGCGTGGGCATTCCTTCGGTATGTGACTCGACCGTCTGTACCGAACGAAGGGTTGTCATTTAGCGATTCTTAAAGAATTCGATTGCACGAGCAGTGTCGGCCCGGACCTTCGCCTCATCCGCTGCTGGAAGTGGAAGACGAGGCAAGCGCGTTGGTCCACCATAACGTCCAACGATATCCATCGAGAGTTTGATCGCTTGAATAAACTCCTTGCGAGAGTCCCAGTTGAAAAGTTCGTGTACCGCCGCATAGATGGGAGCGGCCTCTGCATATTTTCCAGAGAGCGCCAAGTTATAAAGTTCAGATGACTCTTTAGGAAAGGCATTTGGAAAACCGGCGATCCATCCGACAACACCAGCAGTTGTAAGTTCAAGCATCACATCATCCGCGCCTACTAAGACTTCAATGCGAGGGGCTCTGTGGTGAATCTGCCAGACTCGCTTTACATCACCCGTGAACTCTTTAATTGCGACAACGTTAGGAACTTCATCGGCGATACGCGCAACCAAATCAGGAAGTAGATCTACCTTAGTATCGAAGGGATTGTTGTAGGCGATGATTGGAATTCCAACTTTTCCTACCTCTTTAAAGTGGGCTACAACCTCATCATCATTTGCCCGATAGGCATTTGGAGCCAGAAGCATTACCGCTCCAGCACCCGCGGCGGCAGCATGTTCCGCCCAGCGGCGAGATTCTGCAGCTCCATATGCTCCAACGCCTGCTACGACATGAAACCCATTCGGCGCCGCAGAAATCGCTGTCTCAAGCATCTTGGCTCGCTCTTCAGCAGTGAGTACTTGGTACTCACCGAGTGAACCATTGGTCACAACACCGTGAGTTCCATTCTCAGCTAACCACTGCACATGCTCAACATATTTATCGAAGTCGACTGCAAGATCAGAAGTGAATGGAGTTGCTGTTGCGGTCAAAATTCCATGCCAAGGTTTTTCAGTGCGAGAAGGATTTGTCATGGCGTCACAATAATCCCTCTTGAGCAACTTCACCAAGGGTGATGGGCGAGAGAATTGGTCTCGCCGCGGAATTAATTCGCTCATGCGTCGGGCTATCCATAATGTCAGCAATCGCGCGACCACAGATGCGTCCTTGGCACAACCCCATTCCGCATCGCGTCATTAGTTTTATGGTGCGAGCATCGCTGGCATCAAACTCTTCTTGTGCAGCTTTGATATCAGAATACGAGATTTCCTCACAACGACAGATGGTTGTATCACCAGTTAACCAACTATTCCACCCTGGAAGCACGGGATAGACCTTTGTTAACGTTTGGGCAAAGCGACGTAATTTTTTGCGCCTCTTCTTAAGCACCTTTAGGTCACGAGTTGAATTTGCAACAGATAATCCAGCAATTGCGCCTTCAACGAGAGCCAGGTCTGAACCGCCAATTCCCGTGAGCTCTCCTGCGGCATATATCTGTATTGCGCTATTGGATTGCTTAGCTAGCTGATTCTCATTTACAGAAGCCGTTACAGAACCTGTTGCATCCACCTCTAATGCGAGGCCCAGAGATGAGGCGATAGCGGTATCTGCGGTAAAACCCCACCCGACGGCTGCGACATCACATGAGAGTTTGTAGGTTGAGCGGATCTTCCACTCCGAATCAATATTTGCGATCGTTACGGACTCAAGTAATCCATCTGCGCCAGCATGCGCTGCAATAACTGCCTGCCGAAAGCGCACTGCAACTTTTCCTTTTCGCAGTTCCATCAGATAGCCGAGACCCTCGAGAGCCTTTGACGGATTTCGCAGAAGCTCAACTGAGTTCCTTGCCCATGAATACTTGGCAGATGCCTCAAGTAAGCCAACTACAGTCGCGCCGTGGGTATATAAACCAGTTGCGACAGGCAGCAGGAATGGACCAGTTCCGGCAACAACGATCCTCTTGCCGGCCAGGACGCCATGTCCCTTAAGTAGCGATTGCGCTGCCCCTGCAGCCATAACGCCGGGTATATCCCATCCCGGAAAGGGAAGTGAACGATCGTAAGCTCCGGTTGCAATGATCAACCGTTGCGTGATGAAAGCACCAGCTTTTGTTCGAAGGACAACCTCATCATTGATGATCGATGCGCTCCAGATATTTGTATCGCTGTGAATAGTTATACGTTTATTAGCTCGTACCGCATCCATCAAGAGAGATCCCTGATCAAAGTCGTGATGAACCGATTGATCGAAATCTTCTTGACCAGTGTGTCGCCAGTATTGGCCACCTAGCCGAGTGCCGGCATCTATAAGTCCAACTTCACACCCAGAGTTAGCTGCGTACTTTGCGGCATTAAGACCGGCAGGTCCACCGCCCAAGACAATAACCTGATATCTAGCTTCCATGCTGCACCCTCACGACCATTCCCTCTTTCACCGTTGTGATGCAGCTACGTTGATTTGGCTGGCCATCCACTTCAATTAAGCAGTCAAAACAGACACCTATACCGCAGAAGATTCCTCGGGGCTTAGAGTTAAATCGAGTGAACCTTGTGACTCTCTCTCCATGCTTGATGAGCGCAGCGGCGACTGAGATTCCAGGTTCTACTTCTAGAGGTAGACCTTCATATGTAAAAGTGATCATTAGCTGCTTACCGTCAAAAATCTTGATGGCGCAAATGAGGCGGCGCTCATGAATGAACTCCGTTCCAAGATCGTGTCAGTAAGTAGTTGTGCACTCGCTGGTGCTAGACCAATGCCGGCTCCTTCATGCCCCGCGTTATGCCACAGTCCCTTAATCAGTGAATCTTGACCTATTACTGGTAAATGATCAGGCGCATAAGGTCTAAATCCACGATAGACCCGCATCAATTGCACATCAGATAAGAACGGAAATAGTTCGATCGCTTGACGAGCCAGAATACGAACAACTGAGTAATCAATTCCCTCTTTGAAACCGACGCGCTCTCTAGATGCGCCAATCAAAATCGTTCCACTTTGGGTGCCTTCAACGACTGCACTTGACTGCAAATCAGCATCTCCGCTTGCCACATTTGCGACATAGTCAGCGCTATAAACCTTGTGGAAGATCCTGTGTGGCGTCGGAACTGAAACCAGTATGAAACCTCGTCGTGGCGCTATAGGAAGATCAGAACCAGCCGAGCGCGCGATCGAGCCCGCCCACGTCCCTGCGGCATTGATGACAACTGGCGCACTGAAACTTCCTTTGTTGGTAACTAGGGAACTAACCACACCATGCTGGCTTTGGATTTCTTGCACATCGGCGCCCGTAATAATTTCACCACCGCGCCTCTTTACAGCTTGCAGGATTCTCGCTGCAGCGAGCATGGGTTGGCACTGTGCATCTTGTGGGTAGAAGGCACCAACAGTGATGTCTCGAGAGAGGTAAGGTTCAAGATCCCAGAGTTCTGCAGACGTTACATCCCGGGCATCGATTCCAGCCGCACGTTGCTTTGCGGTGAGCTCTTGCAAGCCGCCTGAATTGCTAGCGGCAACAACTACTCCACCTTTGGCCTCGAGTTCAAAACCGCCACCGATATCATCTGAAAGCTCAAACCAAGCATCGCGTGATCGAAGGGCAAGATTAAGCTCGGCTCCCGGCTCTTTATCGCTGACAAGAATATTTCCTTCACCGGCGCTGGTAGTTCCACTTGCCACAGAACCGCGATCAAGCACCAATACTCTTAATCCAGCGTTTGTTAGTGAGAGAGCGGTCGTCGCACCGATGATTCCCGCTCCGATGACGATTGCGTCAGGGCTCTGGCTCACACCGTAAGACTATTCTAGATTCAGTAGTTTCAGCAGTCTGGTGATTTCAAGAGCAACTTGAGTGCGACCTACGCCGACATATTTGCGCGGATCTACAAGCTTTGGATCGCCCGCTAGCGTCGACCTAATCGAGTCACTAAATACGTGGTTGAGATGAGTTGCAATATTTATCTTGCTCATTCCAGCGCGTACAGCGCTCTGCAGATCGGGATCGCTCACACCTGATGATCCGTGTAGGACGAGTGGTACTGGTACAACTGCATGAATCTGCGTAATCAGTTCAAAATCAAGTTGAGCATCTCTACTAGTCATTGCGTGAGATGAACCTACCGCTACCGCTAAAAGATCAACTCCTGTCTCCTCAACAAAGGATTTGGCATCAGATGGATTTGTCCGAACGCCAGGGGCGTGGACTCCATCTTTTCCGCCAATCTCACCCAATTCGACCTCGATGGTCGCACCGTATTTGTGAGCCAACTCCGTCATCTCTCTAGAGGTTCGAACGTTCTCTGCAAACTCCAATTTGGAACCATCAAACATGATGCTGTCATAGCCTAAATCCAATGCTTGGCGAATCAGTTCAGTATTTTCGGCGTGATCCAAATGAACTGAGGTTGGAACAGAGGCGGCCGCAGCACATGAGAGTGTCGCGAGCGAAATTGGTTCAAGGGCTCCGTGATACTTAATCGCATTCTGACTTATTTGCAGAATCACAGGTAATTGTGCGTTTTGCGCTCCCGAGATGATTGCTTCAGCGTGCTCCAACAAGATCACATTGAAAGCACCGATGGCGGTACCGGATTTTTTGAGGCTCTTTATTATTTCAAGCGATGACAATTTTTACACCGGCGCTCTCTAGGATTTTTGCGGCTTTTTCGGAGATTCCTTCATCGGTAATGATGGTATCTATTTGGTCAGGTGTGCGGATCATGGCAAAAGCACGACGTTCAAATTTAGAAGAGTCGGTCACAATTACGACTCGTGCAGCTCTAGCGGCTATTTGTTGATTTACTCTCGCCTCGTCTTCATGTCTTGCAGTAGCACCTACATGTGGATCGAGTCCCTCAACTCCAACAAAGGCGATATCAATAACCACATCGTTAAGTACTTGTTCTGCGTAAGGTCCTGTTAGCTCGTAGGACTGTGGACGAGCCACTCCACCTGTGACCACAATCTTGATCTGATGGCGGACCGTTAACTCCGTAGCAATGTTGAGAGCATTTGTGACAACGGTAAGTGCTGGAGGATCCCCGACTGAACCAGGAGCAAAGGTGGGAGAAGATGCCAGCATTCGTGCGATTTCGGTGGTTGTTGTTCCACCGTTCAAGCCAACTACTTGATGAAGTTCAACCATTGCTGCGGCCACTGCTGCAATTCTCTTCTTTGCATCCTCTTGCCTAGCAATTTTGTAGGTGAGAGGTAATTTAAAGGAACCTCCAGTTGCTACTGCACCACCGTGAGTGCGATTAAGTAATTGCTGTTCTGCGAGAGTGTCAAAATCTCTTCGGATTGTGGCGGATGAGACGTGTAGTGAGAGCGCGGCTTCATCGACTTCCAGGCTGCCATGTCGAACCAATAACTCAAGGATCGCATTGAGTCTGGATTGGCGGTTCACTTCACGCTACCTGCTGTAAGCCCACTCACTAGGTACTTCTCGATAAGGGCGAAGAGGATCACAACTGGAACGATAGCAATTAAGGAGCCAGCAAATAAGTACTGCCATTGCACCTGATATTGACCAATAAGAGATTCAAGTCCAACTGTGAGTGGCTGGTGGGCAGGTGAACTCTCGATTGTCAGAGCTATAACGAACTCATTCCAGGCTGAGATAAAGGTAAAGATGAAGGCAGTAACAAGTCCTGGAAGTGCAATTGGGAGAATGATGCGACGTAAAGCCTGCAAACGAGTCGCCCCATCAATCCAAGCCGCCTCTTCGATCTCTACTGGGATGCTGGCAAAGAAACTGGAGAGGATCCAGATAGAAAATGCCATATTGAAGGCGGCATAAACCAAGATCAGGGCCATCCAGGTATTAACAAGATGGAACCTAATAACTTCGCGGAAGATACCGATCACAAGTGAGGTAGGAGAGAACATTTGAGTTACGAGCACGAGTAAGAGGAATGCGGTCCGACCTTTAAATTTGTTGCGTCCAACGAAATAAGCAGCAGGTACAGCAAGCAAGAGGACAAGTACGGTCGCGCTGAGTGAGACCACGATGCTAGTGCGAAGATATTGCGCCAGCGGTAACTGCTTCCAAATAGTGATGTAGTTAGACCAGGTCCAGTGGTGTGGCAGGTATGTGGTCGGAATCGCCAAAATCTCTGATTTAGATTTAATGGAGGTGATCATCATCTCGATGTAAGGCGCTAAAAATATTAAGCCGATAGTCCACCCTGAAATGGTGAGGGTGACTTTTCGACCAGTGAGTTTGCGCTTAGGAGATTTAACTATTGCGGTTGCCATTATGAATCATCCCTCCATCGTGAAACTTTGAGGAACAGGACAATGAAGAGAAGGATGATTCCAAAGTTAATCGTGGCCATTGAGGCAGACTGTCCGATATCGGCATTTCTAAATGAAATTTTATAAGCTAGGGTAGTAGTGGTATCAGTTGAGTAACCAGGTCCACCAGTCGTCATAACCCAGATGATGGGGAATGAGTTGAAGACATTAATGAGATTGATAACCATGCCTATTAGTAGTGCGGGACGTAGAAGAGGAAAAATAATATTTCGATAACGTTGCCAGCCAGATGCACCATCAACAGTTGAAGCCTCGAGTATGTCTTCGCCAATAGTTGTAAGTCCTGCAAGTATTACGTACGTTGTAAAAGGCACCGACACAAATATTGCCACCACTATCAGCCATGCGAACGACTGTGTTGGACTGCCCAAGAATTGAACTTGATCTTGGATTAATCCTAGGCTGATCAGAATTCGATTGAGGATTCCGTAGTAACCATTGAGAATCCAAAGCCATGAGGTTGAAGTCATTACAACCGAAGCGGCCCAAGGAACGATCAATGCATATCGAACCAAGCGACGACCTGGAAATTTGGCGTGCAGGATTTGAGCTACCGGAAGTGAGATCAAGACCGTGATAACGACGGTCGTGATTGTCCAAATAACGGTACGTTCCAGTACTGCGGAGAGATTTGGATTTCTAAAGAGGGTCCTGTAATTGCTAAGACCAGTAAAACCATGCGAGGTGCCGGTCTCATCGATATTCATAAATGAGGTCTTGATCATTGTATAAGCGGGATACAAAACCATTAAGAAAATTACTGCTATCGCTGGACTGATCCAGGGGAGCGGACCTTTGCGTATTCGCGCGAAAACGGTGCTCAACGAATTCCTACTTTCTACCCTGGAAGGAGATCTCAATGATGGCTGCTCGTTACATTAATAATATTGGGGGTCCGCAACGTTGCGAACCCCCAATACCTAACTCGTTATTACTTGGCCGCTGCCGCAGCTGTCTCTAGTTGACCAAGGACAGTTGCAGGGTTTCCGGTAATTGCTTGACCGATACCTTGCTGGATCTGACCCTTGACTGAGTTCCATGATGCAATGTCTCCTGGATAGAAGACAGCATTTGGAAGCAACTTGATGAATGGAGCAAGTGCTGGATCTGTTGCAGCCTTTGCGCCGGCAGACTTAGTTGCAGGAATGAATCCACCTGCAGCAGTCAAGAACTTCGCATAGTTATCAGGTTGGTAGATGAAATCCATCCACTTCTGAATTGCTGCTTGGTTTCCATTCTTGCTGTAAGCGGTGAAGTAATCCTGAACGCCAAGTGTTACTGGCTTGTGCCCAGTGTTAGATACGAATGAGCCGGTGCCGTAATTGATAGCGGCTCCGCCATTGGCTTTCAACCAGCTTCCCAAGAATACGGAACCGTTGATGAATACAGCTTTACCTGCAGCAAAGAGTGCCTGAGCACATGCTGTGCGATCACACTTCTCTGGATTTGGCTCGGTGTAACCCTTTGTTGCCAAACTCTGTAGGTAGGTTGCGGTTGCAATGTTTGCAGGTGAATTGAGAACCCACTTCGAGGTTGCATAGTCATAGTAAGAACCGCCGTTACCGCCAGCCCAAATGTTGAACTCTGCTTGTGCCTCCTCAGGTCCTAGAGGAATTGCGTATCCGTAGATGCCCTTCAACTTACGATGGATGATTCCAAGGTCAGTTGTAAGTGACAACCATGAAGTAGGAAGCTTTGTGATGCCGGCCTTTGCCAGGAGATCTTTGTTGTAGAACAAAGCACGAGCAGAGGCGAGATCAGGAAGTGCATAAACAACGCCGTTGTACTTTGAGTTGTTCAAGAATGTAGGAAGGATATCTGCCAGTGTTGATGGAGAAACGATCTTTGAAGCAGGATAGAGCAAGCCTGCAGCGGCAGGAGCTGAGTAGTCACCCTTGTTAACAACGTCAGGGGTCTGTCCACTAGCAATCTGGGTGGCTACATATTGATCAATGTCGTTCCAGCTCTTTACAGTCACATTGACTGTGATATCTGGATTCGCGGCGTGGAAGCGAGTAGCGAAATCATTCCACTGTGCCTGCTGCGTATGTCCGTCGCCAGGGTAATCGGCGGCGATCATGGTGAGGGTGGTTGCGGCATGTGACGGGGTGATCCCGACGGCCATGGTTACAGCGAGAGCAAGGGCAGATGTAACTGCTGCTCCGCGCGTCATTCTCTTCATGTAGTACATCCTTTGCCTGTAGGCCCGGCGGTCTCCGGGTGATGGTTGGGTCGGAGCGACTTTTACGTCCATGGAGAACTCCGACCTAACGGTGAGCACACTCCACTACCTTCTGGACCGTAAGTCAAGCATTTTTGCATAAATTTGTTGTTATTTGACAGAAATAGTCAAAATCGCTCAAATTTTCTTGACTTGCCCCCTTATCTAGCCCTACGGTGCAGGCATGAACAATGAAGTCCAGTTCCATGCCGATGTAGAAATAGCCAGTCAGCCCGAAATTTGGCGTAAAACGGCCGCTTTCGCCCCATCTGTGGCGCATCTGCTCCCTAAACCAGGTGAGCGTATTGCCGTTGTTGGCTGTGGCAGCTCCTGGTTCATGTCCCAGGCTTATGCCAGCCTCCGTGAGGCAGCCGGACAGGGTGAATCCCACTATTTCACCGCCTCTGAATACATCTACTCGCGGAGTTATGATCGTGTCGTTGCGATCACCCGAAGCGGTACGACCACAGAGACTATTGACTTACTTCGAAATTTGAAGGGTAAGGTCCCGACCGTTGTTCTCACCGCAGTTCATGGCTCTCCCGTGACTGAGTTGGCCTCGGACTCCATCGTTATGGATTTTGCAGATGAAAAATCTGTTGTTCAGACCCGCTGGGCTACCGCCGCCCTCGGATTACTTCGCACCCAATTTGGCACAGATTTGGTCGAACTCTCAAAGCAGGCCGAAATCGCTCTCGCCGAGGATTTGGGAGAGCTCCCCACCATGGATGAGATCACTTATATCGGCGCTGGTTGGACTATTGGATTGGCGTTAGAAGCGGCGCTCAAAACACGTGAAGCCGCTCAATTTTGGGCAGAGGCTTATCCTGCGATGGATTATCGCCACGGACCCCTCTCTATTTCACAGCCCGGAAGAGCGGTATGGGCCTTTGGTGAGATTGAGGCCGATTTAATCTCGGATATTGCTCAGACAGGTGCAAGTTTTGAATCGAGCACTTTAGATCCAATGGCTCACTTGATAAAGGCACAACGCCTTGCGATTGCGCTTGCTCGAGGTAAGGGAATGAACCCTGATTATCCTCGTAACTTGTCGCGCTCAATCATATTGAAGTAATACTCAACTAAAGTGTGCAGATGAAATATGTCGCCGCAGTTGACGTGGGTGGCACATCCATCAAGGCCGCATTGGTCTCACAAGATTTAGAAGTAGTAACAACGTCATCAAGGCCAACTCCGCAAAGCGATATATCTGGAGTTGAAACCGCCAAGACGATTGCTGCAATAGTTACCGAACTTTCCAAGGTTCATCCCGTAAGCGCTGTGGGATTTGCAGTACCAGGAGCTCTCTCTGAATCAGAGGGCATCAGTCGTTGGACCGGAAACTTGGGTTGGAAAGATTTACCCATTCGAGAAATTGTGGCACGCGAAGTTCAACTTCCAGTCGCCTTCGGCCACGATGTGCGAGTAGGTGCACTTGCTGAATTACGTTCCGGAGCGGCGAGAGAGTTCCAACAATCTATCTTTATCCCGATCGGTACCGGCATTGCCGCTGCACTTGTTATAGATGGAAAGATCCGTACCAGCGATGGTTATGCCGGTGAAATCGGTCATCTGAACGTTGGTCACGATCTTCCTTGCGTCTGCGGTCTATCTGGATGCTTAGAAACCATCTCTTCTGCATCTGCAATATCTCGTGAATATCAGCGAAGAACTGGATTTAGCATCTCAGCCAAGGAGATCTTAAAACGTATTAGAAGTGATGATCATGCGTGGCAGGTTTGGGAACAAGCCCTCGCCTATTTGGCCATCGCACTAGAAGACTTGATTACAATTTTAGCGCCGGAAGCAATTATCTTTGGAGGCGGACTATCGCAAGCTGGAGATGCATTGATAGAACCGCTTAAAACAATTGTTTTTGATCGATTAACCTTTCAACGTAGACCAGAGTTTCTCATTGCTCATTATGGAGCTAACGCAGGAACAATTGGTTCGGCAATCATTGCACTAGATCTTCTTGAAGGCGCTGCTTCATGATCACCGGATTTACAGATATTCATTCTCATGGTGGTGGCGGGTTTAGTTTTAGCGACCCAAATCCTGATCACGTAGCGCATGCTCTGGCTACCCACCAGGCACATGGAACAACAACTCAAATTGCAAGCCTTGTCACTGAACCTATAGAGACTCTTAAATCACAAATCAAGAACCTGCTTCCCTTTGTTGGCGATAAAAGTATCGCGGGTATACATCTTGAAGGACCGTACCTATCGAGCGCTAAATGTGGAGCGCATGATCCGAAACTTTTGCGAGAGCCTAAGTTGGATGAAGTAAAGAGTTTAATAGAGGCAGGTGAAGGTCATATCAGGATGGTAACTCTCGCCCCTGAGTTGCCCGGGGCTCTAGATGCAATTTCTTATCTACGAAGTGTCGGAGTGACAGTTGCCATTGGGCATAGCAATGCCACCGCCGAGGAAGCGGTGCGCGCCATAGATGCTGGCGCGAGCGTTGTTACGCATATGTTCAATGCTTTGCCAGAGTTAGATCACCGCACCGCAACCATTACAAACGCGATCTTGGTTAATCCAGATATTTACTTTGAACTTATTCTGGATGGGGTACACGTAAATCACTCTGCAGTGGAACTGCTTCTCAATGTGGCACCAAACCGCATCATCTTAATTACCGATGCTATGTCTGCCGCGGGTGGAGCTGATGGGAACTACAAGATAGGCGAACTTGATGTAAAGGTTTCCGATGGGGTGGCCACGCTTGCCACCAATGGTTCCCTGGCAGGGAGCACTTTGACGATGGATAACGCTTACAATCGCCTTGTAAGTGAGTTTGGGATTACACCTGAAGCTGCACATTTTGCAGCTGTTGAATTAGGAAAGAAGGCGTTGGGCATATGAGTGGACTACGTTGGGGTTTCTTAAGTGCGGGCGGAATAGCTACAGCGGTCGCCGGTGATTTCAGAATTGCAGGGATAACGATTCAGGCAGTTGGTGCGCGTGACTTAGCAAAGGCCAACGAGTTTGCGGATAAATTCGGTATTCCAAATCGCCATCAAGGTTACGAAGCCCTCGTAAATGATCCCGAGGTAGATGTTGTCTATGTTTCTACCCCCCACCCTTGGCATCATCAACATGCACTCCTCGCGCTCAATGCCGGCAAGCATCTCCTCTTAGAGAAGCCATTCACAATCAACGCTCGCGAAGCGCAAGAGATTAAAGATCTAGCAGCGAGCAAGAACCTCTTTGTTCTTGAGGCGATGTGGACCCGATTCCTGCCTTCCATGGATGCCATCTTTGAAGTGATTAATTCTGGCATCCTTGGTGAGATCAAATTGGTAACGGCAGACCACAGCCAGTATCTGCCACATGTCCCAAGGCTGTGGGAGCCAGACCTTGGCGGTGGGGCACTTTTAGATCTTGGAATTTATCCGGTCTCTTTTGCAGTTCGTGTATTGGGTTTGCCTGATAAGGCAGTTGCAAAGTCAACCCTCACCAGTGACAAGGTTGATGAGACCACATCGATAATCTTTGAATACAACAATGGAGCACAAGCAACGCTAACGACATGCATGTCAGCTGCCGGTCCAGTAACTGGAGTCGTTGTTGGAACCTTTGGACGTATCGAAATTGATAAGCCCTTCTACAACCAAACCTCTTTCCGGGTTTACAACCAGGGTGGGGAAGTAATTCAGAGCTATAACGAGAAGATTGCGGGTATTGGGCGGCAATACCAAGGTTTGCATCTTGAAAAATGTGTTGCGGCTGGCTTATCCGAGAGCCCAATCATGAGTATCACCGAGACTGTAGAAATCATGAAGGTGATGGATGCATTGCGCGCTCAGGTTGACGTTAAATATCCAACCGAGTGAGTTAATCCCTGAAAGCGGGTTGATCCACTAACTCTTCTTGTAGCGGTCCATCTGGTGGGCAGCTGGCGTTGAGTTCTGCGATCTCATCTGCGCTCAAAGTGATTGAGGCTCCCGTTAACGAATCCAGGATTGAGGCTGCCTTAGATGCGCCTGGGATTGGAATCGATGTCGGGAATTGGTTGAGATGCCAAGCGATAGTGAGGGCATATGGCGATACACCTTTGCTCGCAGCGATTCGATCGAAGGCTCCGAGCTCTCCCGATGCAATCTTCTGGAAATTCGAGCCTCCACCGAGTGGGGACCAGGGGAGATAAGCGATTCCATGTTCGTTGCAGATATCAATAACTTCAGACCACAACCGATAACGCGGGCTGTATTCATTTTGTACTGAAACAACGCCACCCTCTGCTGGGGTACCACCGATTTTGATAGCACGACGCAATTGTTCGGCATTGACATTGCTTAAGCCGATTGCGCCAACGTAGCCGTGGTCTTTAAGAGTTAAGACATTTTCGAACTGCTCTTCAAAGGCGATCGAAGGATCTAAGCGATGGTGTTGCCACAATGGAATTTTTGCCAAACCCATCTTGGCTGCGGAAGCTTCTACCGCTCTGTACAAGTAATGCTTTGAGGCGTTACGTCCTGGGATGCCCCACCAATTGTCACCTTTAGCTCTCGTGATTCCACCTTTGGTAGCAATGACGATCTTTGATTTTTCCTCTGGTGTTGCCACCCATGTTCTAAATGCCTCACCAACGATCTTTTCGTTGTGGCCCATGGCATTCCAAGCCGGAGCATAAATATCTGCAGTATCGAGGAGTTGAACGCCAGCATCTAAGGCAGCATGAATTACTCCGATCGCCGCTTCGCGATCATCGAGAATCCATTTATTGCGATCTGTGGCCATAGAGAGGGGCATACATCCAAGTCCAACAGCAGTTACTTCATAAGGTCCCAGGGTTCGCTTCAAAGTCATATGGAGACTTTAGCGTTAATCAGAGAGTGATGGTGGTTGCAGAAATCGGCAGCGGTAGGTGCGATACGACTATTACCGTTTTCTCTCTGAGCTCCAAGTTCACTCGTAAAGAAATTCGCTCGACCATCTTTGAATCGAGGAATTCGTAAGGTTCGTCCAGGATGAATACGGGCGTATCTCGCAATAAGAGCCGGGCTAATTTGAGTCTCTGCTTCTCGCCACCGGAGAAGTTGTAACCCTGAGATCCGATCATGGTATCTAGCCCACCGGGGAGCGCTCGTACAAACTCCTCGAGCTCCACAATGGCGAGTACTTCGAACAACCGATCATCTGTCGCTTCTGGGTTACCAATTTTGAGATTCTCGCGAATGGATGTGCCAAAGAGATAATCATCTTGCAGCAAGGTAGATATTGAGTTGAGATGTGCAGAGCGCATCGGCTCATCGTTGATAAGCAGCTCCCCGTTGTATGGCAGAAAGCCAAGCGCTGCGTTGATGATGGAGGATTTCCCAGAACCTGATCTTCCGGTGATGAGAAGGGTATGACCTGGCTCAACCTTGGCCGATATCTCGTGAGTCCGTGCGCCTTCAAGGACGGGATGGAATTTTCGAAATTCTAAAGTGACGCTCTGAGAAATCTCTTCCACTTCAACAGGATCTAAAGGCATCTCCTGCAAGAGAGGCTCGATGTTTTTGATAGCGCCTATCACCTGGCGCAGCTGCGAGAAGGCGGTGGGAAGGGTACTTAAGCCATCGAACATCGCAAGTGGGACGAGTGAAATTACCGCCACATTGATTCCGGCCAGATGATGTGAGAGAGCAGCATCGGCGGCGAACCAGAGCGAGATAACCACCGCCGATCCAAGAGAAAGGTAGTAGAGGGCAGCGGCAAAGCCTGAACGTACGCCATTTTTCGCTTCGACCTTCGCAATCTTCTCTTGCGCGGTATCAATCTGAGTAAGTAGCTCACCTCCGAAATCAAAGATCAAAGACTCAGGGGCAGATTCGGCAATCTGTAATATTTGATCAAAGAGAGCGCTCTCGTATTTGCGAGTATCAGCCTTACTTGAGGCGAGCATGGCAAGAAATGGAACGAGAAAAGATGTCGCTAAAAATATGAGCCCGATAACTTCACCACAACTCGGTAGCAGCCAATGAATGATCGTCACTCC
>DAIOGE010000009.1:13666-18337 GCA_036745375.1 Candidatus Nanopelagicaceae bacterium | reverse complement strand
TCAAAGTGCTTTGGACCTTGATAGTTGTAACGCTCAAGTAGATCGACCAGGAAGAATGCGGACTTCAAATCACCATGTCCAAAGACCAGGTCTTGGTCGTACTTAGGACCATGTTGTCCGTTGAGATCAATATGGAATAACTTGCCTTGCCAGAGCGCCTGAGCGATGCCATGAACAAAGTTCAATCCCGCCATCTGCTCATGCCCAACCTCAGGATTTACGCCAACCATCTCTGGGTGATCCAGGGTCTCAATGAAAGCGAGTGCGTGACCGATAGTCGGCAAGAAGATATCGCCACGAGGCTCATTCGGCTTTGGCTCAATCGCAAACTTGATGTCATAGCCCTTATCTTTGACATAGCCACCAAGAATGTTGAAGCCCTCGCGGTAGCGCTCTAGAGCCACATAGGCATCTTTAGCTCCATCAGACTCTGCTCCCTCGCGACCGCCCCAACAGACATAGATCTGAGCCCCAAGTTCGGCGGCCAGGTCGATATTGCGCATCGCCTTCGCCAAAGCGAAGCGGCGGATATCGCGATCATTTGAGGTCAGTGCACCATCCTTGAAGATGGGATGGCTAAAAAGATTGGTCGTTGCCATTGGGACCTTCATGCCGGTCTCGTCTAAAGCCTTCTTAAAACGATGGATATGGCCATTGCGGGAGGCATCATCGCTTCCAAATGGAATCAAGTCATCATCGTGGAAGGTCACACCGTAGGCACCGCGAGCCGCGAGCTCATTGACAGAGCGGACTGGATCGAGTGGGGCGCGGGTCGCATCACCAAAGGGATCACGGGCCTGCCATCCAACAGTCCAGAGACCAAAGGTGAACTTATCAGCGGGGGTCGGGGTTAAAGACATGGTTAATCGCTCCTCTATGAGTACTTATATCGTTTTAGGTCGCCTCATTTGGTACTAGGCCTAACCTACCCGTACCCTTGCCGCTTATCTACCCTCCAGCGGGAGTGGTGAAATGGCAGACACGCAGGTCTTAGGAACCTGTGTCTTCGGACGTGCGGGTTCAAGTCCCGCCTCCCGCACCAGTTTTATGCAGAGTTATGTTGAGAGTTGTATCGAGCGTTGGAACGAGCGTTGGATCGAGAGGCCCAATCGCCTCTTTACGACACTAGGTTGAGTAAGCCATGATTAATGAGCACACCTATGAAGGGACCCACTGATGGCTGAGAAGAATTTCCGCTCTTGGATCGGATTTAAAGATGAAGAAGCGAATTCAACTAACTCATCCCCCAGTCAAAGCGGTGCATCTGGAGTCAGACCCACATCTCCCTCAACTCCTAATCAAAGCACTCTCGATCGTATCCGTGCTCTAGAAGCGGAGTTGGCAGATCTGCGCGCACGTCGCGACATCACCAGCCTGACCCGTGAAGAATTTGAAATTTTGGCTACCGAGACCGCGACATCGTTAATTAAGACTGCGCAAGCGCGCGAAGCTCGCGCAGCTGCAACCGCAGAACGTGCCTTGGCGGAAGCAGAGCGAGCTGCCAAGCAATTGGCAGATACTGCAGAGAGCAAAGCTCGTGCTGCACTCCAAAGCGCTGAAAGTCGTGGACGTAAATATTTAGAGGCTGCTGAAACAGAAGCTAAGGAGGCGATCGCCAAGGCGTCCAAGGCTGCGCAAGAGTTGCTGGATTCCAAGCATCGTGAAGCGAACACCATAACATCTGCTGCAAAGCGAGAAGCCGATCGCGTTATTACTGAAGCCACAACTGATATCGCTAACTTTAAAAATTGGTTGACCGATGCAGTGAGCGAATCTGAAAGACTTCAGAAGATCCACAATCAAGCCCTCGCCGCTGCAGAAGAAGGTATCCGACAGAGTCGGGCCCGCGTCTCTACCGCCTTTGAACGACTCGCTGCACTTGGCCTGCAAATCGAAGATGCGCTCGATGAGCATCATCGTCCTAAAGAGAAAGAGTTCACACGTCCCTCAACTCCTGCTGCTGCAAAGTCCACCTCAAAGCCCACCGCAAAGAAGGCAACCACAGCAGGCAGTAAGAGCGTGGGAAAATCTCCAAAGCGTAAGTAATGGCGGATCAACCCTCCCGCTACATCGCACCGATTGATGGTTTGCGTGCGCTTGCAGTAACGGCGGTCATTCTTTACCACCTCGGAATCACCTGGATTCCCGGTGGCTTCTTGGGTGTAGATCTCTTCTTTGTCATCAGTGGTTATGTCATCACCCGCCTCTTGCTGGATTCTATTTTGAGTAAGGGCGGATTAGATCTGCGCGAATTTTATTGGGCTCGTATTCGTCGATTAGCACCACCTCTTATATTCATGTTGGCGGGCACAACCTTCATCATCGCCGCGTGGAAACCCGATGCCATCCACCGCTTTCTGAGTGACCTGCCATATGTCCTCACCGGAAGTGAAAATTGGCATCTCGTTGCGGTTCATCAGGACTATTTCCAAGCCGTAGGAAGACCTCCACTTCTTCAGCACACCTGGTCCCTTGGCGTAGAAATCCAGTTCTATATTTTGTGGCCGCTCATTTTGCTGCTCATCCTGCGCTATCTGGGCAAAAAGAGAGTTGTTCAAAGCTCTCTTGTTATCGCCTTCATCTCAGGTCTCGCTCTCTTTATTTATTCGCTACACGTCGATGCAAGTGCTACCAATCAAATTAGTCACATTTACTTCGGCACAGATACCCACAGCCTAGGACTTTTTCTCGGTGCGGCACTTGCTGTGAGTTGGGTACCGACCAATCTCGATAGAAATATCTCTCAACGCGCTCAAGATTTTGTAGATGGAGTCGGAGTAATTGGATTCTTAGGCTTGCTCTGCACCTTCTTCTTTATCGATGAGTCGCACCCGACCCTCTATCGAATCGCCTTCCCACTCGCTGCAATATTTGGATGTGCGGTACTCACCTCATTGGTGCATCCAGCTTCCAGATTCTCTCCGATTTTAAGTACTAAGCCCATAGTGTGGATCGGTCAACGTTCATACGGAATCTATCTTTGGCATTGGGTCATCTTTCAGGTAACCAGGCCTAATGTGGACTTAGCTGGCGCCAATTGGGCAATCAACTGCGCCAGAATCCTTGTCGTTGTTGCTCTCGCCGATATCTCACTGCGTTGGATCGAAATTCCTATTCGTCGTGGTCGACTATCCAATTGGTTCCGCGGAATGAAATACCGCACTCGTTCGGTGCAAAGGCGCGAGAAAATGTGGGTCGCACTAGGAGTAATAGCACTCCTACTCTCAACATCTGGAGCTTCTTGGGCCGCTCTTCATGAGAGTTCGCAAACTCCCAAGATAGAAACATCTCTCGTAGTTCGTTCAACTCCCACGACTTCACCCTCAGTTGGTACGAGCCAGGCGGCGACACCAGCACCGAAATCTGGGCTCTGGGTTACAGGAGATTCAATTATTCTTGGAATTCGCGCAAAACTGCAGAGCCACTTCCCTATTGCACTTATTAACGCCCGAGTAGGCAGACAGATCGGTGAGTTAATTCAAGTCGTACAAAGTGATCGCGTGGGAATGGAAAATTCCCCGGTCATCTTTGATTTAGGCAACAACAATCGCCTCGTCGAAAGTGATGTGCGCACCCTCTTTGATTTACTCAAGAACCAACCCAAGATGATCGTTGTAAATACCGCAGTTCCAAGGGCCTGGAAAGAGGATAACGACCAGCTCATCCAAAAAGTTATCGCCGATTACCCGCAAGCCCAGTTGATCGATTGGGCCACAATTTCAGCGGGCCACCCAGAATATTTCGCGCCAGATGGAGTGCATCTAAGCGACGCCGGAGGCGACGTATACGTCAACGCTATTTTGGAAGCCCTTAAAGCCTCCCCATAAGAAAGTTGCGCTAGTTGTATTGGCCTGGAAGACCAAAGACCTTCCCAGCAACAATATTTCCATCGGCGTATACAGCAGAGATCTTGAATGAGGTCCAGCCATCGCTGCTCGTCTCGGTGACATTGAGCGTGAGTTGAGTTGCAGGAACTGTTGCGATCAACTTGAAGGCCCCACCATCGGATGCAGTTTCGATGTTGTACGTAGTTGGTGCATTGTTCTTATCTGCTGGATACCAGTAGATGGTGGCACCAGTTGCGTTGTAATGGGCAACAATTCCAACTGGAGCCAGATCGCTAGCAGGAGCCGCGGTTGATGTGGCCGCAGGCGTTGTAGCGGAACTTGCGGCAGAACTTGGTGCAGCCGAAGCGGTCGTCATGTCCGTCGGTGAAGATGTATCAGTTGGAGTGCTCGCAGCGCTCGCGACAGGAGTTGGAGTAGATGTCGGCGTACTCGATGAAGCCTTGTGATTACGAGCGACAAACAAGACTGCAATGAGTACAACACCCACTACTACCCAGAGAACGACGCGAGAGGAAGACTTTTCAACCGGGGTTGGACCCGTTGCTGGAGCTGTAGTGGTTACCGGTGCAGGTGGCTTTGAGTCGATAGTTACAACTGCTGGTGCTTGCTCTACAGCGCTAGATGGTGTGTAGGTTGAGACTGCCGGAATAACAATTCGCGTTGGGGTCTGCTCGGCCACGCTCTTTTTTGCGGTTGTCCGCTTAGCTGGCGCTTTCTTAGCAGCAACTTTCTTAACAGGAGCCTTCTTCGCTACCGCTTTCTTAACGGGAGCTTTCTTTGCAACTGCCTTCTTTGCAACTGCCTTCTTTGCAACTGCCTTCTT
>DAIOGE010000009.1:4744-13566 GCA_036745375.1 Candidatus Nanopelagicaceae bacterium | reverse complement strand
TTCTTTGCAACTGCCTTCTTTGCAACTGCCTTCTTTGCAACTGCCTTCTTCGCAACTGCCTTCTTCGCTACGACTTTCTTTGCCACAGCTTTCTTTGCAACTGCCTTCTTAACTGTTGCCTTCTTGGCAGCAACTTTCTTCGCGGTTGCCTTCTTAGCGGTCTTTTTGACTGCCACGGGTGACTCCTCGGTTAACTGTGATCGCGTAGCTGATCAGAACGGGTAGTACTAATGCCAAAATGGTACCTTAGATAATTTGAACAATTGGGTAATTCATACATTCTTTAGCTCTTGAAACTTTTGGCGGGTGAAAGATCAATCATTACTTCTTATAGGAGCTTTTCCAACTCCGGAATAATCGCCTGAAGTGCTCTACCGCGATGACTAATTTGATCCTTGACCTCGGCAGGTAATTCGGCCGTGGTTTGGGTGTAGCCATCGGGTTGAAAGATAGGGTCGTATCCGAATCCATTTGTGCCTCGTGGGGTAAGGACGATCTTCCCGACTATCTCCCCTTCTCGCACCACCTCTCGTATTCCAGAGGCGTGGCCTGCAGGCAGCGCTAAAACGACGGCGCATCGAAAGCGAGCCTCATACGTTGGGTTCGAAATCTCTTGGATCTCCCGAAGCACCTTCTCAAGATTCGCCTTGTCATCCCCGTGCACACCCGCCCAGCGGGCTGAATAGATCCCGGGGGCTCCACCGAGAGCATCAACACAGAGTCCGCTGTCATCGGCTAAGGCAGGTAAGCCCGTGTACTCACATATCTGATGCGCCTTGAGGAGGGCGTTTTCAGCGAAGGTAGTGCCGGTCTCCTCGACATCTGGCATTTCGGGAAAATCGCGAAGTCCCAGTACCTCAATCTCCAGCTCGGCAGCATGCAACATTCGTTCAAATTCTTCGACCTTGCCCAAATTGCGGGTCGCAAGAACAATTTTTTTGGGAGATTTAACTTCGGAAGAGCCTTGATCAACCACGCGTAACTATCCTCTCGGGCCGGTTAAGCCAGAGCCGCAGCTTGTAAGCGGGTGAGTTCGGCGCAACCTGCTACACCTAAATCCAAGAGTTGATTGAGTAATGAGCGATCAAAGGGAACACCTTCGGCAGTTCCTTGAACCTCAACGAAATTTCCATCACCCGTGCAGACAATGTTCATATCCGTATCAGCATCGACATCCTCTTCGTAACAAAGATCGAGCATCGGGACACCCTTAATAATTCCAACGCTCACTGCAGCAACCGACTGACGTAGTGGTTTGCGATCGGCGATGATGTGACCTTTTTCCTTGGCCCAGGTAATTGCGTCGGCAAGTGCAACATATGCGCCTGTAATCGCCGCCGTGCGAGTGCCGCCATCTGCCTGCAGAACATCACAGTCGATCACGATCGTGTTCTCTCCAAGTGCGTGAGTATCAACCACTGCCCGCAGAGAACGACCTACTAATCGGGAGATCTCTTGGGTGCGACCACCGAGCTTTCCTTTAACGCTCTCACGGTCCGAACGAGTATGGGTTGCACGTGGAAGCATCGCGTACTCACTCGTGACCCAACCTTGCCCCTTGCCAGTAAGCCAGCGTGGTACTCCGGGAGTAAAGGATGCAACACAGAGAACGCGAGTATTTCCAAATTCCACGAGGACTGATCCTTCGGCATTCTTTAACCAGTTACGCGAGAAAGAGATAGGGCGAAGTTCATTTGCTCCGCGATTTTCTAAACGAGCACTCATTTAAATTTTCCCTTCAACGCTGTGAACCTCTGGACCAAGAAACCTGCGAGCTAATTTGCTAAATGATTCGGTATCTCCCGTTGCAATAAATTTATAAGTGGGAGCACCAGATTCATTGAGCAGATCATTTTCAATCAATGTGCGATATAAATCTTTTGCTGTCTCTTCGGCGCTAGAGACCAAAGTGACTCCATCACCCATCACATATGAGATAACTCCGGTCAGCAATGGATAGTGCGTGCATCCCAAGACCAAGGTATCTACATCTGCGTCGATCAAAGGTTGCAGATACTCTCGAGCAATCTCAGTGATGGCAGGCCCGGAGGTCTCACCTCGCTCTACAAACTCCACGAAGGCAGGGCAGGCCACATCGGTAATCGTTAACTGCGGCGCGGCTGCAAAGGAATCCAGGTATGCCCCAGATTCAATGGTTGCATTGGTTCCAATGACACCCACTCGTCCCGAGCGCGTAGCTGAGACTGCACGTCTAACGGCGGGTTGGATCACTTCTAGAACTGGAATCTCGTATCGCTCTCGGGCGTCGCGCAAAGTTGCCGAGGATGCCGTATTGCAGGCGATGACGATTGCCTTGACTCCGGCGGCGACCAAGTCATCAAGGATTTCAAGGGTGAACGAGCGAACTTCCGCCAAGGTTCGTGGCCCATATGGACCCCTGGCGTTATCCCCTACATAGATGATTGATTCGCCGGGTAGTTGATCGATGATTGCTCTAGCTACAGTCAATCCACCTAATCCAGAATCGAAGACTCCGATAGGAGCCGAGGATGCGGGATGTGACACCCGATAAGTCTAGCCGCCCGCCAAGAGGTTCAGCAGACTCTCTTGTAGCCATCCCAACCAGAAATACACGGCGTAGATCGGCTTTTGAGGATCTTCATCGGAGAGAGTTTCAAAGAGGTCAAACGACTCTGGGTTAATTTCAAGTCGGACGGAGAGCGCCAAACGAAGGTCGTTGATCGCCATGAGCCAGATCTCGCCCTCAAGATCTTCAACAACTCCCCCGCGGTCTTCATCAACAATTACCGCAAGAGCTTCTCGGACTTGCGTCAACGTTCGCTTCTTCCTGCCACGCAGAGTAGGTTCGGTATATCTCCGGAAATCTGCAGCTGCCTCTGGATCTGCATAAGCATTTGGTAACAGTCGTAATAACACTGGATCCTCGGGTGGGGCGATCTCATCTGGAGCAGCCTTAAGTTGCGCCATCAGTTGTGCGAATGGGTCACTTTCGTCATAGTGATGACTGAAGTCTCCCTCACCTAATAACTCCAGGAGTTGTTCAACCAAGTTGATCAAGATATGTGCTTCATCGATCGATAGTTCCAGTGAGTAAATTCCACCTGAACGCGTGAACTCTGACATTACGCCACCACTTTAAATCTTGTCATCGCGCTGCAACGTCGCCCACAGACCATGCTCGTGCAGTCTCTGCACATCACGTTCCATCTCTTCACGTGATCCAGTTGTCACTGCGGCACGTCCCTCATTGTGAACCTGCATCATGAGTTCGTGAGCATGTTCTTGGGTGAATCCGAAGAGCTTTACGAAGACATAGGTCACATAGCTCATCAGGTTAACGGGATCATCCCAGACGATGGTTACCCAAGGTTTATCGACAAGTTGAGAGATATCAAGATCAGACTCCGTAACCGTATCTATTGCCATATCAACCTCCCATCGTGAATCTTCTTGCAGTACCTAGTAAATAGCAAAAGTAAAGAGTAAAAGTGCATATCAAAAATGAATAATCGAAATGAAAGTTATCGAGCCCAAACAATAACAAAGGCGGTCTGGGTTGCAGCGAAATTCTGATCGGCGGCGATCGTCAACCGATACGGTACAAATCCAGAACTGCCGTTAGTTGCGGTGAAGGTCGCAAGGCCGGAACTATCGGTCACGGCACTCGCCCCATTGCTGAGCGCAACGGTGACACCAGCGACTGCCGGTGAGACCTGCGCCTTAATGGTGTACGGAACGCCAACCTTCATGGATGCCGGAATTGTCCAGCTCAGAACTCGGGAGACATTAATCGCCACCGTTGGAGTGTCACCTTCAAGACGCTGCCAAGAGCCATCGCTAAACATTCGAATATTGGTATTTTGAGTTAACTGCAGAGTGCTCGTGAAGGTTCCGTCCGCTGCAGTGACTCCATCTTGGACGGTGGTCCATGTTCCTCCTGGCGACTGCGTCTGCAGGTGAACAGGGATGCCGGCAGCAGGAGTCTTATCAGGCAAGGTGAAAGTTCCCACAACTTTGGTAGGGGTTCCGATCGAGATATTTGTTGAATCAGCGGAGAGAGAGGCTGCGACTGAATCTGGGGCAATTGAAAGCGCCACTACTCGAATAGCTTGAAAAGCACTCGGGTCTTCCATGCCAAAGGTCCACTCGGATAGTCCGCCGAGCCGATACTGCGATACTAAATTCGCGCGAGCAGAAAAACTCTGCGCATCTTGGTACCAGACAGTTCGATAGGCGGTGCAGGTCGTAAGTGCACCATTTGAGAGCGTTCCGTTGTACACCTTCTGATAGGTAAACGATGATTCTGCATACGTTTGATTGTATGTAGGAGTGGCGCCATAAGCTGCGGCTAGCGCAGCAACACTGTGCATGACCACCGTAGAAACAACTCCGGGTGCGACGGTTTTACTGTAATTGATAGGAAGAGTTGGGCAAGTTCCCACCACCTTGGTAACCCAATCGCGACCGTATCCAGGAATACCAATATAAATCTTCGATGCAGGAATTACTGAGACTGCATACGTAACGGCATTCGTCGTCCATTGCAGCGGTCCGATAGGCCCTGGGCTTGAGGTGGAGTAGTCATAAGCCATTATGTGAAGTTGATCGATGATTGATGCAACTTGTGACCATGCATAAACGTAATAACCCTTCTTGCCAGATACTGGGTCAAAGAGCGGTGGGGTTGTGATCGAGAGAATTTTTCCTTGAGCATGTAATGCGGTTGCGAGATCAGTTAAGAATTGAACCCAGCGAGTCTCAGTAGTAGGCCAGGTCGAGATCGGATCTACGTAGGCAAAATTTTCAAAGTCCAGATCTATTCCATCAAAATTATTAGTCATAACTAGATTAAGAATGGTATTGACAATGTTGGCGCGAGAGGTGGGGTTAGCTAGCAGATTGGACAAGACCAGCTGTGAAACGTTGCCAGTCTTGGGATCAACGTCAGTGCCATCAGTGATAGTAGGAATAATTTTGAATCCCGCCGCCTGCATAGATTGCAATGCGGTTGCCATGGGAGTGTTGGGGTTGGCAGGCGTATATAAGTCGGTAATGGTCTTCTGATCTTTCAGGGAATACCAGAATGGAGATACTTGCTGGATGAGATCGGCGTTGAGAATTGCCGAAGGCAATGAAGTCTTCATGGAATAGTAGGGAATCCAGCCAGACAATATTTTTCTTGGTTGATTCATCGAGGGAGCGCTTGAGGTATCGGTGGGGCTGGGACTTGGAGTTGCACTCGGCGCGGAAGTGGAGCTGGTCGCAGACGGAGTTGGGGTGGAATCGGCGTGTGAAGTTGTCGCACCCAATGTCACGCTCAACGCGAGAATTATTACTGCAAGTACAGATCCAACCTTTGGAGTAAGCGCAGACCCAAAGGGCCTCACTCTTTCTTCAATCCGTCGTATATCTCTTTGCATGTCGGACAGATAGGAAACTTTTCAGGGTCGCGACTGGGGACCCACTTCTTGCCACAAAGAGCGCGCACAGGCTTACCGGTGACCATCGCCTCCGTGATCTTCTCTTTTCGAACGTAATGCGAGAATCTTTCATGATCCCCATCGTCGGTAGGAGATAGCCGCTCCTCTTCGAGGGTATCTGTCCCGCCAATCCCAATCGGCTCACCGTGTGAGGGGGCGAAAGGGTTTTTCATAACCCCAATGTTATCGCCTACGATTACGTAATGAAGGATCTACTGCGCACCTCCGATCTCAGCAGGGCAGATGTCGAGCTCTTGCTGGATACCTCCGCACAATTTGCTGTGAAGCCTTTCTTGGCAAATACCGCCCTGGCTAATCGAACCGTAGCGATCTACATGACGAAGCCTTCTACCCGCACCCGACTGGCCTCCGAGACTGCAGTCGCACACCTTGGCGGAACTCCGATATTCATCCGGGGAGATGACCTGCAGATCGGACGCGGTGAGACCATCGCTGATACCGCAAGAATTATTAGCGGCTACACCTCTGCACTCATTATTCGAACCTTCAAGCAATCGGATGTTGATGAACTCGGTGCCAATGCCACGATCCCTGTTATCAACGGACTCACAGACGATGATCACCCCACGCAACTATTGGCCGACTGGGTGACAATTAGAGAAAATTTCGGTCGAGATATTTCGGGAAGAAAATTTACTTACGTGGGCGATGGAAACAATATGGCACATGCCTGGCTCACAATGGGAGCCATCATGGGAGCTCACGTTGTAGTGGCTACACCTGGTGGAAGTTATGCACCAGATGAGAGTGCCGTCGCTAGTGCTATGGAAATCGCCGCGAAGTCCGGCGCCAAGATTGAGATTCTCACCGACCCAGAAACGGCAGCAAAAGATGCCAGCGTCCTTTACACAGATGTATGGATGTCGATGGGAGATCCCGAGGAGGAGCGCACTGCAAAACTCCAGGCTCTTGCTCCATTTGCAGTAACTAAAAATTTGATGGAGCTGACTGCTTCTGATTCCATTTTCATGCACTGCTTGCCGGCACATCGCGGAGAGGAAGTTTCCGCCGAGGTTATCGATGGAGATAAATCAGTAATCTGGCGTGAGGCATATCACCGTCGCACAACTATCCAAGCAATTTTGTACCACCTGGTCCGTGGCGAATTGAGTGGGAACACCTATTAATCCCCTTTTAAGGTGGAATTAGGGTTAAAAGCCTACTTTTTGGCAGGTGCACTCACTAGATTTGCGTCATGCGTGTAGCCGTCCCTAAAGAAACACGACCTGGCGAAAAACGAGTCGCCCTCGTCCCCGACATCATCTCCAAGCTCACCAAAGCTGGACTTGAAGTCACCATTGAATCCGGCGCAGGAGTTGCATCTGAATTTTCTGATGCGCAGTTTGCTGCAGCCGGTGCAACCGTCTCGAGCGGAAATGTCATCAACGATGCTGATGTAGTCCTGTCTGTTCAGCCGTTGACACCCGATGCGATCTCATCGCTTAAAAAAGGTGCGATTACGATCTCATTCCTATCTCCTACCACTGCCGCAGATTCAATTGAGGCGGCCGTTAAGGCCGGCGTCACCGCGATCTCACTTGAACTTGTACCGCGTATCTCACGCGCTCAGTCAATGGATGCGCTGACCTCTCAAGCTTTATGTGCAGGCTACAAAGCGGTACTAGTTGGTGCTGAACTCTCCCCACGTTTCTTCCCATTACTCATGACCGCCGCCGGAACAGTTACTCCGGCGAACGTTGTGGTCTTGGGTGCTGGTGTCGCTGGACTTCAAGCGATTGCCACTGCAAAGCGCTTGGGTGCGGTCGTGAGCGCATATGACGTTCGCCCCGCTTCTGCAGATGAAGTGAAGTCGATGGGCGCAAAATTCATCACCCTGGAACTTGAAGCTCTTGAAGGTGCAGGCGGATATGCCCGCGAGATGACCGAAGAGCGCGCCGCGAAGCAACGCGAACTTCTTACTCCTTATATTGCTGCAGCGAATGTCCTTATAACAACTGCAGCGGTTCCGGGTCGTCCGGCTCCACGCCTAGTGACCGCTGAAATGGTCGCTGCAATGGCTCCCGGTTCGGTCGTAGTAGATCTTGCAGCTGAGACCGGCGGAAACGTTGAAGGTACAAAACCTGGCGAAATTATTACAACTGCTAACGGAGTAAAGATGTGGGGCGGCAAAGATGTACCGAGCTCACTCGCATTCCATGCTTCGATGCTTTACTCACGCAACGTAGTCAATTTGCTACTGCTAATGGTGAAAGACGGACAAGTAGTTCCGAACTTTGAGGATGAAATCATTGATGCCGCAACTGTCACGATGAACGGCGAAAATCGCAAGGGAGCGAAGTAATGAGTAATTTAGCGCTGCTATCAATATTCGTTCTCTCCATATTTATTGGCTTTGAAGTTGTATCGAAGGTTTCTACCACCTTGCATACGCCTTTGATGTCAGGAGCGAACGCTATCCACGGAATTATTCTGGTCGGTGCCATCACAGTGGCAGATCATGCTGATAACAATGTGCAGCTCGGACTTGGCGTTGCCGCGGTCGTTCTGGCCACAATAAATATGGTCGGTGGATTTGTTGTCACTGATCGAATGCTCGAGATGTTCAAAGGCAAACCTCGCGTCAAGAAAGAGGATGCAGTCGCTGGAGGTGAGAGCAAGTGAATAAGAACCTTTATGGCGTATTAACTCTCATCGTCTCCGTTTGCTTCATCTTGGCTCTCAAAGGGCTCTCTTCACCAAAATCTGCCAGGCGCGGAAACTTAATTGGTGCCGCGGGAGCGTTTGTTGCTACCGACCTCGTTTTCTGGGCTCCGGGAATGACTCATAATCACAAGTGGTGGATATTGGGAGCAATTATCTTCGGTGTGGGTGTTGGAGTACCAGCAGCTCGACGGATTCAAATGACCCAGATGCCACAACTCGTTGCACTATTTAATGGTGTCGGTGGTGGCGCAGCTGCGCTGGTTTCCATCGTCGAGTATTTGAAATTGGGAGCCGGGGCAAGCACTGCTGAAGTGGTTGCAACTGTCTTTACAGTAATTGTCGGATGTGTCTCATTCTCTGGATCAATAGTCACCTTCCTTAAATTGCAAGAGATTATGACAACGCGACCAGTTGTATTTCCTGGTGGTCGCTTCGTCATCGCCGCGACTCTCCTAGGCACTCTTGGTTCTGCTGAATGGGTTATCCATTCATTAGGTAATACATCACTTGCCGTTATGGCTGGACTGGCTCTCCTCTTTGGCGTGCTCTTCGTATTGCCTGTCGGAGGAGCAGATGTACCAATCGTCATCTCTCTGCTCAATGCATTTACAGGACTCACGGTTGCTGCAAGTGGATATGTCTTGCAGTCCACTCTCCTGATTGTCGCGGGAACAC
>DAIOGE010000009.1:2770-4644 GCA_036745375.1 Candidatus Nanopelagicaceae bacterium | reverse complement strand
GTTGCTGCAAGTGGATATGTCTTGCAGTCCACTCTCCTGATTGTCGCGGGAACACTCGTGGGAGCATCTGGAACCATCCTCACGCGCCTTATGGCGGCGGCGATGGGCCGTTCACTATTTGGAACCCTCTTTGGTGCATTTACTGCGAAGCCACAAGAGGCAGCTGCGACTGGTGAAGTTCGCTCCGTTAAATCTGGATCTCCAGATGATGTGGCAATCTTGCTCAACTACGCACAAAGAGTTGTAATTGTTCCTGGTTTCGGCTTGGCTGTTGCGCAGGCACAGCACACTGTCCGTGAACTAGCTGATCTGTTGACTGCAAAGGGCGTTGATGTCGCCTACGGAATCCACCCTGTTGCCGGGCGCATGCCTGGCCATATGAATGTCCTTCTTGCTGAAGCGAACGTTCCATACGAGCAACTCGTAGAGATGGATGAGGTCAATCCAACATTCCCTCAAACCGATGTAGTACTGGTAGTTGGTGCGAATGATGTTGTAAATCCAGCAGCAAAGACCACTCCGGGATGCCCAATCTATGGAATGCCTATCTTGGATGTTGCAGACGCTGGCAATGTCATCTTTCTGAAGCGCTCTATGCGTCCAGGATTTGCTGGTATCGAAAATGAACTTTTGTATGATCCAAAGACGACGTTACTCTTTGGTGATGCTAAGGATTCGTTAACGAAGGTAGTGAGCGCCCTCAAAGCTCTTTAAATCCGCGGAGGGTTTAGTTAGAGCTTGCCACGCGCTATTTGAGCGGGCCACTTGATGTCGACTCCAAGTACGCGAGCGGCATAGAGTGGCCAGCGAGGATTACGCAAGAATTCTCGGCCGAGCATGACTGCATCTGCTTGACCTGATTCGATGATTGCATTTGCCTGCACAGGATCGGTGATCATTCCCACTGCCGATGCTTTGATCGTTGAACCGTGCTTAATGGCATCTGCGAAATCAACTTGATAGCCAGGGCCAACAGTTATCTTTGCATTGTGGACATTGCCACCACTTGAAGCGTCGATCAGATCTACTCCGAGTGGGGTCAGCTCGTTGGCTAGTCGGACTGAATCTTCAATCGTCCAACCTCCTTCGGTCCAATCGGATGCAGAGATACGAACAAAGAGCGGAACGCTCTCATCAACACTTGCGCGGATCTCTTGAACGACCTCTTTGAGCAAACGAGTACGTCCCTCGAAATCGCCGCCGTATTCGTCGGTACGTTGATTTGAAAGAGGTGAATAAAACTCGTGAAGTAGGTAGCCATGCGCGGCATGGATTTCTAAGAGGTCAAAGCCAGCAGATATAGCTCGCTTCGCGGCGTGGCCAAACTCTTTCACCAAGGCCTTGATCTCTGGAACTGTAAGTGCGCGCGGTACTGGGTAACCTTCGAATGCAATTGCACTAGGGGCAACAGCCTCCCATCCCCCTTCTTCAGGGGTTGCCATTAAATGATCTGATCCTGGGATTGCGGTGCCACCCTTTCTTCCGGCGTGAGCCAGTTGAATTCCCATTTTGGCGCCCATCGAATGCGCGAAGTCCACGATCGTGGCCCAGGCAGCAACTTGCTCATCGTTGTAGAGGCCAGGACAACCGATTGAAATACGTCCTTCAGGTACAACACCAGTGGCCTCAGCCATGATTAATCCAGCTCCACCCGTTGCAAGCGAACCCAGGTGAACGCGATGCCACTCTCCAACGACTCCATCTTTGGCGGAGTACTGGCACATTGGGCTAACCCAGGCACGGTTTCTAATTTCAACTCCGCGGATTGTTATTGGATCAAATAACTGTGGCACTTGATTTCCTAATCTATCTATTGGGGCAATTTATCGGGTCAATTTATCGGGTCAATTTATCGGGTCAATTTATCGGGTCAA
>DAIOGE010000009.1:0-2670 GCA_036745375.1 Candidatus Nanopelagicaceae bacterium | reverse complement strand
GGGTCAATGTTTTTATATCTTTGCTTCTTCGGAAAAGATTACCCGACAATCGGATCCGTTGAATTCGGTTCTCTTGAATTCGGTTCTCTTGAATTCGGATCACTTGAATTCGGTTCTTCTGAATTCAACCTTCTTGAATCCCCGTCGGCGTATTGTGAATTCCCTCCAAGTTTTCGCGAGCAGGTGGCGTCACGTGCTCAGCAGGAATAGTTCCAAGCAATCCTTTTTGGAAATCTTCAAATGCTTGAATTACCTCGGCCTTTGTATTCATTACAAATGGACCCATCCATGCAACTGATTCGCGAATTGGTTCTCCGCCTAAAATCAATACATCCATTGAGGGCGAGCGCGACTCTTGATTCGCATCGGCCTTAATGACAAGGGTCGACCCATCCACCAGAACCGCGAGTTGTCCCATCTTTACAGGTTGACCGCTCTCTCCCACTGTGCCTTTACCGTTGAGGGTATAAACCAGCGCGTTGTAATCCGGGCGCCATGGAATGCGAAGCTCGGCACCTGGAGCCAGAGTTGCATGCACCATTGTTATAGGAGTCTGCGTTGAACCAGGACCAGTATGGCCAGCGAGCTCTCCAGCGATAACACGGAGAAGTGCGCCTCCATCAGCTGTAGTAAGCAAGGAGACATCATTCGCGCGGATATCTTGGTAGGCAGGTTGAGACCACTTCTTGGCAGCGGGCAGATTTACCCACAGCTGAAATCCATGGAATAGACCGCCGCTAACAACAAGATGCTCTGGCGGGGTTTCGATATGCAGAATTCCAGCACCAGCAGTCATCCACTGAGTATCGCCATTGGTTATGGTGCCACCACCGCCGTGATTATCTTTGTGATCAAAAATTCCATCAATGATGTAAGTGACAGTTTCAAATCCCCGGTGTGGGTGCCAGGGAGTGCCCTTAGGTTCACCGGGGGCGTATTCAACTTCACCCATTTGATCCAGGTGAATAAAGGGATCGAGATCGGCCATATCAACACCAGCGAATGCACGGCGAACTGGGAAGCCTTCACCCTCAAAGCCCTGCGGAGCAGTGGTAACGCTCTTAACGCGACGAATCTTGGCGTGTGGATCGGCGCTAACACGTGGCAGAACCGTTACATCGCTAACTGTTATAGCTGGCATTTATTGTCTTCTCTCTTCACTACTAATTTCTCTACTTATATTCTCTACTTATATCTATTGCCTTCGGTACTTAATCACCTTCTGCATTCAGTTCCAAATTAGCCGCTGACTTCAACAGTTAATTGAAGTTTCAACTAACTGAAGTATAGAACGTCAGAGTGGGACTCCGCATTCCCGATCAGGCACCGTATTCCCGATCAGGCTCCGCGTTCCCAATCAGGCACCGCATTCCCAATCAGGCACAGCTTCGCCCCCACTCGCACCTTCTCTCCACTTATCCACACCTTCCCCAATTAATCACAATTTCACCTCTATTTTGTCTGTACCCCAATCCAGGATTCACTCATGGACGAAAGATTTGTTGTCGAGCTACTCGGGAAGACCCCCGGGATTGAAGTGCTTGTCGAACTCGTCAAAATCGACCCCATGACGCTGACCGCTTCGGCGCGGGTGGATTACCTCGCAGCCCTCGAGAAACAAGGAGCCTGGCTCCAGGCTCTCATGCAGATTGCAATCGTCGCCGTGGCCGGCGCCGAGCCCGATAGCGACAAGGGGCTCTACTCGAGCGTTGACGACCCTCAACGCGAGGAGATTGCAACAACTCTCAACGTTGCTCCGGTTACCGCCCAATCACGAATAGATGTGGCGCGCGTCCTCACTCAGCACCTCCCCGCAACATGTACCGCATTGGCCAATGGTGAAATTTCAAGTGCCCAAGCAACCGTTATCGCAAAAGAGAGTGCCACCCTGCTACGTCGGGGAATTGATCCAGATCAACTTAAATATCTCGAGTCGATGGCCATTGCCTATGCCGAATTTCATACTCCGGCTCAAGTAACGAATAAAGTGCGAAGTCTCGTGGCCAAGATGGAGCCAGTTGAATTTGAAGTCGCAGTGGCACAAGCCAGTGAAGGACGACGTGTCACATTTACGCCTCAGCCACATGGGATGGCTCAAATCATGGCGTTACTTCCTGCCGTTGAAGCCCAAACCGTCTGGTTGGCTATTGATAAGTTGGCGAGAGCGAATAAGGAGAAGGGTTTAGTTAGCTTTGCTTCCACGAAGCTTGCTAGTCAAAGTGAAAATCGCAGAAAGAGAGGTTTGGACTCCTTTGAAGATTCTAATGAGATAGGGCACTTGGCAAACCCCTCTCTCTCGAGAGAGGGAGACATCTCTGAAAAATCTTCTCATTTAGAGACTGGCTCAAATTCACATAGAGATCCCGTCTCGAACACAATGTCGAATCCAATGTCGAATCCAATGTCGAATCCAATGTCGAATCCAATGTCGAATCCAATGTCGAATCCAATGTCGAATCCAATGTCGAATCCAATGTCGAATCCAATGTCGAATCCAATGTCGAATCCAATGTCGAATCCAATGTCGAATCCAATGTCGAATCCAATGTCGAATCCAATGTCGAATCCAATGTCGAATCCAATGTCGAATCCAATGTCGAATCCAATGTCGAATCCAATGTCGAATCCAATGTCGAATCCAATGTCGAATCCAATGTCGAATCCAATGTC
>DAIOGE010000008.1:11887-19002 GCA_036745375.1 Candidatus Nanopelagicaceae bacterium | reverse complement strand
TGATCGCCTGGATGAACGAAGAGGCTCTCCGCAAAACCCTTTCGACCAAGAAGGTGACTTACTGGAGCCGCAGCCGCAATCAACTCTGGACTAAAGGTGAAAGTTCGGGCCACACCCAACAGTTAATCAGCGTCCACTATGACTGTGATGGCGATGCTCTCCTCCTGCAGGTGGAACAGGTTGGTGCCGCCTGCCACACCGGAGAGCGCACCTGTTTTCATCGTGAAATTGGCCTCGAACAGTGAGTCGACCTCAGATGAACCTCGAGGAGTTTCGCGCGCTCGCAGCCGAGTTCAATGTAATTCCAGTCTCCAGACGCTATCTGGCCGATAGCCAAACTCCACTCTCGCTCTACAAGCGGCTCGCGCAGGATCGTGAAGGAACTTTTCTCCTTGAGTCAGCAGAGCACGGGGGAGTCTGGTCTCGTTACTCATTTATTGGAATTTCAAGCGCTGCAACTCTTACCGAGGTAGATGGAAAAGCGCAGTGGTTAGGCACGGCTCCTTCTGGCGCGCCAACTGGGATCGACCCTCTCGAAGCACTACGGATTACCGCTAAACATCTGCGCTCGCCACATCTACCTTACCTTCCTCCGCTCACTGGAGGATTAGTTGGTTATGCCAGTTACGAGATAGTTCGCCGGCTAGAGAAGATTCCATCTTTGGCGAAGAAGGATGTTGAGCTTCCCGAGATCGCATTCATGCTGACCTCGGACCTTGCAGTCTTTGATCACTACGACGGAACACTGACTCTCATCGCCAATGCCATCAATTGGGATGGAAGTTCCGAGAGAGTCGATGAGGCATACGACAATGCAGTGAGTCGGCTAGATTCCTTAGAAAAATTGTTACAAGCGCCGCAATCTGGAGCAATTAACTTCCCACTTGTTCAGAAGAAGCCTGAGTACCAACGAGATATGAGTTCTAGTGAGTACCAAGCCAAGGTCGAAATATTGAAAGAGGAGATTAGGGCGGGCGAAGCATTTCAAGTTGTCTTGTCACAACGCTTTGTCATGGAGGCACAGGCCGACCCATTTGATATCTATCGAGCCTTGCGCGCTTCCAACCCAAGTCCGTATATGTACCTATTTCGTTTTGCAGATGGACTCTCGGTTGTCGGATCTAGTCCCGAAGCGCTCGTGAAGATTCAAGGTAGTGATGTAATGCTCCATCCGATCGCTGGAACCAGACCTCGCTCTTCAGATCCAGAGATTGATCAAAAGCGTGGTGAGGAATTATTGGCTGACCCCAAAGAACGCGCTGAACATTTGATGTTAGTTGATTTAGGTCGAAATGATCTGGGTCGGGTATGTGCGCCAGGTAGCGTTGAAGTTGTTGAGTTTATGCAGGTGGAGCGCTTCTCACATGTTATGCATATTGTTTCGACAGTAACCGGAACCTTGGCGGAAGGATCAAGCGCTGTCGATGCGCTCTTAGCGGTATTTCCTGCGGGAACTCTTTCGGGGGCTCCTAAACCTCGCGCCATGGAGATCATCGAGGAGAATGAACCTACTCGTCGGGGAATTTATGCGGGAACTATTGGTTACCTCGACTTCCGCGGAAATATTGATGCATGCATCGCGATTCGCACCGCGGTCATTAAAGATGGCAAAGCGTATGTACAAGCAGGCGCCGGAATCGTTGCTGATTCGGTGCCACTCACTGAAGATCAAGAGTGCGAGAACAAAGCCGCTGCAGTACTTGGAGCTATCGCTACCGCCAATGAAATGCAGGCGCTGTAAATGTTGGTTTTTAAGTTAATCATTGTTGCTCTGCTCTTGCTGCTATTTATTTACTTCGCGATTCGACTCACCAAGCGCGGTCTCTCGCAACGTTATGAGCCTCGAGCTAAGACCCCGTGGAACTCGCTGAGCGAAGGTGAGGATCCAACGCTGTGAGTACGGTTTTAGATTCAATAGTTGCAGGCGTCTTGGAAGATCTAGATGCACGCAAGATTCCACTCGCACAACTGCAGGCTGAAGTGGCAGCTGCGCCGCAGGTTCGGGATGCATATGCTGCGCTTGCGCGGCCGGGAATGCAGATCATTGCCGAAGTTAAGCGATCTTCTCCCAGCAAGGGAGCGCTAGCAACTATTGGAGATCCTGCCGCGCTGGCTCGCACATATGAAGAGGCAGGTGCTGCAGTTATTAGTGTTTTGACCGAGCAACGCCGCTTTGGGGGAAGCGCAGCAGATCTAATTGCAGTTCGCGAGAGAGTTTCTATTCCAGTATTACGTAAAGACTTTATTGTCACGGAATATCAGGTTTTGGAGAGCCGGGCGCTTGGCGCAGATCTGATGCTCCTTATTGTCGCCGCACTCTCTGATTCACAATTGAAGGACCTGCACCAGTTGGCGTTAGAACTTGGAATGAGTGTTCTCGTTGAAGTTCACGATGGCGATGAACTCGAACGGTCCGTGGCCGTAGGCGCAAGAATTATCGGAGTCAATGCTCGAAACCTAAAGACTTTGGATATTCACGAGGATGCTTTCGCCAGGTTGCTTCCTCTGATTCCAGCAGACCGCATTAAAGTCGCGGAATCTGGAATCGCCAATCGTGCCCAAGTCGCCTCTGCCGAGAGTTACGGGGCAAAAGCCATTCTGGTTGGGGAAACTTTGGTTCGAGCTGGTGACCCTGCTCTCGCAATTAACTCCCTTCTCGGTCGATAGCCTGCTGGTACGGTTCGGATATGGGCAGCGTGGTCGAGTCGGAGATTCTTGGTCATTTCGGACCATATGGCGGCAGATTTGTCCCTGAAGCGCTGATAGCCGCTCTCGATGAGTTGGCCCTCGCGCATGAAGTTGCTCTTAAAGATCCAGCCTTCCAAGCCGAGCTTGCTGAACTTCACCGTACATATACCGGCAGACCCAGCATCATGACAGAGGTACCTCGCTTTGCCGCGCACGCAGGGGGAGCCCGGATCCTTCTTAAGCGCGAAGATTTGAACCACACTGGAAGTCACAAGATCAACAATGTTTTAGGTCAGGCTCTCTTAACCAAGCGCATGGGTAAGAAGCGGATCATCGCTGAGACTGGTGCAGGTCAGCATGGTGTTGCCTCGGCAACCGCTGCAGCGTTAATGGGCTTGGAATGTGTCGTCTACATGGGCGAAGAAGATACAAAGCGTCAATCACTCAACGTCGCGCGCATGAAACTCCTAGGCGCTGAAGTCATTCCTGTTACGCAGGGTAGTGAAACCCTTAAAGATGCTATCAACGAAGCGATGCGCGACTGGGTTACCAATGTTGAGACCACACATTATTTGTTGGGCACCGTCGCAGGCCCTCATCCCTTCCCAACTATGGTTAGGGATTTCCATCGCATCATTGGTATTGAAGCGCGGCAACAATCACTTGATCTCCTCGGCCGTTTACCTGATGTTGTGCTCGCATGCGTAGGCGGTGGCTCAAATGCAATTGGAATTTTCCATCCATTTATCGATGATGCAAACGTTCGCCTTGTCGGATTAGAGGCTGGTGGTTCAGGAGTTGAAACCGGATTACATGCGGCGACCATTACAGGCGGCTCACCTGGTGTTCTCCATGGCACTCGCTCCTATGTTTTGCAGGATAAGAATGGTCAGACCATCGAATCACATTCGATCTCGGCAGGTCTTGATTACCCGGGTGTTGGGCCAGAGCACGCCTATCTCAATGACATCGGTCGGGCTGAATATCGCGCAATTACAGATGCCCAAGCCATGGAAGCATTTGCGCTGCTCTGCAAAACCGAAGGAATTATTCCAGCCATTGAGAGCGCCCATGCGCTTGCCGGTGCCATCCAAATTGGAAAAGAACTTGGTCCGGATTCTGTATTGCTCGTAAATCTCTCTGGACGTGGCGACAAAGATGTTCAGACAGCAGCAGAGTATTTTGGAATCCCGTTGTAATGAGCACAACACTTGAACAACTCTTTGAAAAGACTCGTGCCCAAAATCGCGCTGCTTTAATCGGCTACTTGCCAGCGGGTTTTCCTTCGCAGCAAGGATGCATTGATGCTCTGAAGGCGATGGTTGAAGGTGGTGTAGATGCTATCGAGATCGGGTATCCATATAGCGATCCAGTGATGGATGGCCCAGTCATTCAGGCGGCTGCAGATACCTCATTGCGAAATGGCACCGGTGCAGCGGAAGTGATGGCTACTCTGGCCGAGATCTCAAAGTTCGCTCCGAGCGTTGTTATGACCTACTGGAATCCCATTGAAAAATATGGGGTAGATAATTTTCTGACCGACCTCAAGAGCAACGGTGGTTCTGGTGTGATAACTCCTGACCTCACCATCGAGGAGTCGGAAGAGTGGATCGCTGCCTCAACTCGTCACGAGACAAATCGAATCTACGTTGTCGCTCCAAGCACCTCGGATCTACGTCTCAACCGAGTTACCGGAGCCACTTCTGGATTTGTTTACGCCGCCTCCTTGATGGGGGTTACAGGCACGCGCACCTCTATTTCAAGTGGAGCGCGCACATTGGTGGAGCGTTTACGTGGCGTGACCAAACTCCCGATCGCTGTTGGCCTTGGGGTCTCCACGCCTGAACAGGCTCATGAAGTGGCCCAATATGCCGATGGCGTCATTGTCGGCTCAGCCTTTATTCGCTTGCTACAGGAGAGCAGCACTCCCGAAGAGGGTCTCCGCAAAGTCCGAGAATTGGCTGCGGATTTATCTAAAGGCTGTGTGAGGGCATGATCCACGCCTAAAAGTTAATAACTTTGGAATAGAGTTACGCCCATTATTCGGCAAGCAGGGGAGAGTCAAGAGATGGCAAGCAAGAAAGCTGATAAGCGACAACCTCAAAAGAAGCAGGGCGATAAATTCACCCTGTACCTCGTTATTGGAATGATCACGCTTGTAGTACTTGCTGGCGTTGGCGCAGTGGTTGCCAAGAATCATGCTGCCTCAAATGCTCCACTGCCTTCTTCGGTATCTAAGGCCAATGGCTACGGAATCACCTTCAATCCAACTGCCAAGGTCAGGGTAGACATGTATGAAGACTTCCGTTGCCCTAACTGCCGTAATTTCGAGGCGGTCAACAACACCTATGTAAATTCGTTAGTGCGCGCTGGCAAGATCGAAGCTGTCTATCATCCAATGCACTTCATCGCTCCTGATTCGCAATTAACTGCGGCTGCGGCCGCCTGTGCAGCTGATCAGGGAAAGTTCCTCGAGATGCACACCGCGCTCTATGTCAATCAACCAACAACCGCTCAAGCCGCAGAAAATTCTGCATATTGGACCAATGCCCAATTGATCCTTCTGGGTCACTCGATTGGTATCACCTCAAAAGCATTTGACACCTGCATTAACAGTGGCAAGTACATGAACTGGGCTAACAACATCAATGATGATGCCGCATCTAAGAACATTAATGCGACGCCTACAGTGATTGTTAACGGCAAGACACTTCCACTCGCTACTGACTATGACAACAAGGCGTTTACTAAAGTTTTGACTGCGCTCGGCGTTAAGTAGTTCCTTCCTTGCTGGATCGGTTTATCCCAACTCCATCGAGTAATTCGATTGAGTTGGGTCCGATTACCCTGCATTACTACGCGCTATGCATCCTCCTTGGTGTAATCGTTGCACTGCAGGTGGGCGCTGTGCGTTGGAAGAAAGCTGGGGGAGTTGTAACCGAACTCTATGATCTAGCGATTTATGTGATCCCCGCAGGAATTATTGGTGGTCGCCTCTATCACGTCTTCACAACACCAGAGTTGTACTTTGGCGCGCAAGGTCACTTCACCGATGCCTTCAAAATATGGGAAGGTGGAATGGGAATTTGGGGTGCAGTCGCTCTAGGAACCTTTGTCGCTTATCTCTATTTTAAGCGCGCCCCGAGAAGCATCTCATTCTTACAAGCGATAGATGCATTGGCACCGGGCATCCTGATCGCTCAAGCGATTGGGCGTTGGGGAAATTGGTTTAATCGTGAGCTTTTTGGAAGGCCCACATCCCTGCCGTGGGGGCTAAAAATTCCATTGATCGATAGACCCACAGGTTATGAAAGGTATGCCACCTTTCATCCAACTTTTCTCTACGAATCAATCTGGTGTCTGCTCTGTGCCGCGCTAATTCTCTATCTACCTGCCGTGCGCAGATTGCGAGTGGGTAGCACATTCCTACTCTACGTAGCTCTGTATTGTGCCGGGCGAGTTTGGATTGAGGCGCTGCGAATTGATCGTGCGCATCTGATCTTTGGAATTCGACTAAATGTCTGGGTAGCCCTCATCTGCGGGATTTCTTCCCTAATGTTCATTTTTCTGCGACAGAGAGAAGTCGAGCACTGATTTTTCTATTCGCTATTATGAAGCCATGAGTTTAGAAGCAGTTTATGCTCGTAATCAGCACCATCGTGGAAGCAAATCTGGATGGTTGCGTGCCGCAGTTCTTGGCGCGAATGATGGTCTGGTATCTAACGCCTCCTTATTGATCGGAGTTGCAGCTGCTGGACGAACCAGTTTTCTGGCGATCGCTGGCGTCTCCGGAATTGCTGCAGGCTCTATGTCCATGGCGGTTGGTGAGTACATCTCGGTTCGATCACAGGCGGATATTGAGGCATCCGATCGACAGATGGAGATTGATCATCTGGCGGCAGACCCAGAGGGTGAATTAGAAGAACTTACTCAGATTTATCAGGAGCGTGGCCTTCCTCGAGAGTTGGCAGAGCAGGTAGCTCAAACCTTGACCGCTAAAGATCCGCTCGCGGCACACCTCCGTGACGAGCTTGGCCACCATGAATCAAATAAGGCGGAACCGGCTAAGGCGGCGATCGCTTCTGCGATCAGTTTTGCTCTTGGGGCGACCGTTCCGCTCATCGGGGCCCTGATCGGTGGAACCAGTACCAAGGTGACCTTGATTGTGCTCTTTGCCCTAGCTGGCCTCTTCGCCACAGGCGGTATCTCCTCCCGACTGGCCGGCTCGCCCTTTGCACGCACGGTCTTGCGCGTGCTCATAGGCGGGGGATTGGGAATGTTAATTACTGCGGGAATCGGCGCTCTAGCCCACGCTTGATTCGTTAGTGTGACTTTAATCTGAGCGGTCTGCTAAAAAGGTTGGCACCAGCCACCCCTCTCTGTTGATAGTCTTTCCCACTGCCCAAGTAATCCTTAGGCGCAATATG
>DAIOGE010000008.1:10665-11787 GCA_036745375.1 Candidatus Nanopelagicaceae bacterium | reverse complement strand
CCCCTCTCTGTTGATAGTCTTTCCCACTGCCCAAGTAATCCTTAGGCGCAATATGTTGGGCCACCGTCGTCCCGACCGTTCTCAAGGAGCGATCGTGACCCTCTTTTCTTCTCTGCCATCTGCCCAGGGCCTCTACAACCCTGCCGATGAACATGATGCCTGTGGCGTAGCAATGATTGCCACCCTCAAGAAAGAGCCAACCCACGAAATTGTCGCCCAAGCGCTCACCGCGCTTCGCAATCTTGAACACCGCGGCGCATCTGGTGCAGAACCAGATAGCGGAGATGGTGCGGGAATTCTTATTCGTATCCCGGATGAGTTCTATCGAACCGTCGTTGAATTCGATCTTCCAGATGCAGGCAGCTATGCCACCGGTATCGCATTTATAGATAAAGAATTTGATGATCTACCTGCGATCCTCAAGATCGCTGAAGAAGAGAACATCGCAATCTTGGGATGGCGCGAATTGCCTACCGATGACTCTTCTCTTGGCACAACCGCGCTCTCTGTAATGCCACGATTTGTCCAAATCTTTATCGCTGGCAAAAATGGCGAGAGCGATTTGGCGCTCGACCGTCTGGCATTCTGCTTCCGCAAGCGAGTCGAACACTCACTTCCGATCTACTTCCCATCACTTTCATCGCGGACCATCGTTTATAAGGGAATGTTGACGACTGGACAGTTGGAAGAGTTCTTCCCAGATCTCTCGAACGAGTTGGTTAAGTCACCTCTTGCGCTTGTGCACTCTCGTTTCTCAACAAATACCTTCCCTTCCTGGCCGCTTGCTCACCCTTATCGGTACATCGCACATAACGGTGAGATCAATACCGTCCGGGGAAATCGCAACTGGATGCGCGCTCGCGAAGCGCTCCTTCAAAGTCCTTTGATCCCAGGAGATATCTCTCGTCTCTTCCCAATCGTCGACAACTCAGGAAGCGACTCCGCATCATTTGATGAGGTCTTAGAACTGCTCTACCTCACTGGCAGGTCACTTCCTCACTCAATTCTGATGATGATTCCAGAAGCCTGGGAGAACAGCACGACGATGTCGCAAGAGTTGCGCGACTTCTACCAATTCCATTCCTCCCTCATGGAGCCATGGGATGGTCCTGCCTGCGTTAC
>DAIOGE010000008.1:0-10565 GCA_036745375.1 Candidatus Nanopelagicaceae bacterium | reverse complement strand
GAAGGCATTGTGCGTTTGGCCGATCTGCCATCTCGTGAACACATTATCTATCCGCACTCATCGGTATTGCGTCGGCAGAGGGCTTTTGGATACACCGAAGAAGAGTTGCGCATCATCATCGCTCCGATGGCAAAAAATGGTGCAGAGCCATTGGGTTCAATGGGTACTGATACTCCGATCGCTGCTCTCTCGGATAAGCCTCGTCTGCTCTTTGATTACTTTGCTCAACTCTTCGCACAGGTAACTAACCCACCACTAGATGCTATTCGCGAAGAGATGGTTACAAGTTTGGGACAGACAATTGGAGCAGAATCAAATCTCCTCAATCCTTCACCGGATTCTTGTCGTCAGATCTCCTTAGATTTCCCAGTCATCGATAACGATGAACTTGCCAAGATCATTCACGTTAATGCCGATGGTGAGCATCCTGATTTTGATGCGCATGTGGTCCGCGGACTCTTCCCTGCACTTGGAGGAGGGGAGTCACTTCGCGAGAGAATCGAAGAGATTCGCGCCGAAGTATCGGAAGCGATTAAGAATGGTGCTCGCATTATCGTTCTTTCGGACCGCGATGGTGATAGCGAAGAGGCTCCAATTCCTACTCTTCTCTTGACCGCCGCAGTCCATCACCATTTGATTCGCGAAAAGACGCGTACTCGTGTCAGCCTGGTCATTGAGAGCGGTGAAGTTCGCGAGGTTCACCATGTTGCTCTCTTGGTAGGTTTCGGAGCATCAGCGGTAAATCCATATCTCGCTATGGAGAGCGCCGAAGATTTGGTTCGCCAAGGAGTCATCACAGGGATTACCCCAGAGAAGGCTGTCGCAAATCTCATCAAGTCGCTGGGCAAGGGTGTTCTCAAGGTGATGTCGAAGATGGGTATTTCGACGATCGCCTCGTATCACGGTGCTCAGGTCTTTGAAGCGATCGGGCTTTCATCTGAGGTTGTCGACGAATACTTCACTGGTCTCACATCACGACTTGGCGGAGTCTCACTCGACACACTCGCCGAAGAGACCATCAAGCGCCATCACATCGCTTATCCACCGATGGGTGAAATTCCTGGCACCAAGAAGTTGCCGATTGGCGGGGAGTACCAGTGGCGCCGTGAGGGTGAGCCGCACCTCTTCAATCCAGAGACTGTCTTTAAGCTTCAACACTCCACACGTGCGAAGCGTTACGACATATTCAAGCAGTACACCACATTGGTTGATGATCAATCCAAGAACTTGATGACCCTCCGTGGGCTCTTTAAATTTAAAGAGGGCGTACGCAAACCAATTTCTATCGATGAAGTTGAATCAGCATCTGACATCATCAAGCGCTTTGCGACAGGCGCTATGTCATATGGCTCCATCTCTCAAGAGGCGCATGAAACACTAGCGATCGCTATGAATCGCCTTGGCGGAAAATCAAATACAGGCGAAGGTGGAGAAGATCCGGCTCGTAACATTCCAGATGCCAACGGCGACTCTCGCCGTTCTGCGATCAAGCAGGTTGCATCAGGACGTTTCGGTGTCACGAGTGAGTACCTCGTGAATGCCGATGATATTCAGATCAAGATGGCGCAGGGTGCTAAGCCTGGAGAAGGTGGACAGCTTCCTGGTAACAAGGTTTATCCTTGGATTGCACAAGTGCGTTATTCAACGCCAGGTGTCGGCCTTATCTCACCACCTCCACATCACGACATCTACTCCATTGAAGATCTAGCTCAACTGATTCATGATCTTAAGAACGCGAACAAGTACGCCCGAGTTCACGTCAAACTTGTTGCTGAAGTTGGCGTCGGAACCGTTGCCGCAGGCGTATCAAAGGCTCACGCCGATGTTGTTCTCATCTCAGGGCATGATGGCGGAACAGGTGCATCTCCACTTACTTCGCTGAAGCATGCTGGTGCCCCATGGGAGTTAGGTCTGGCAGAGACACAACAAACCCTCATGCTCAATGGGCTGCGTGATCGGATCGTTGTACAAGTCGATGGCCAGATGAAGACTGGACGTGACGTTGTGATCGCTGCTCTCTTGGGCGCCGAAGAATTTGGATTCGCGACGGCACCGCTTGTTGTTTCTGGCTGCGTCATGATGCGTGTCTGTCATCTCGATACCTGCCCAGTAGGTGTTGCGACTCAGAATCCTTTGCTACGTCAACGCTTCTCCGGCAAGCCAGAGTTCGTCGAGACTTTCTTTGAGTACATCGCTGAGGAAGTTCGCGAGTGGTTGGCGAAACTTGGATTCCGTTCTATCGAAGAAGCGATCGGTCAAGTTGAACTTCTCGACACACGTGATGCAGTTGAACACTGGAAAGCGAGTGGACTCGATCTTGCCCCACTATTAAAGGCACCGCTCTTTGCGGGATCTCGCAAGAACACCAATGTGCAGGATCACGGGCTAAGCGCTGCGCTGGATAACACTCTCATTGAACTTGCAGAACCTGCTCTTTCACGAGGTAAATCTGTCGCAATCGAACTTCCAGTTCGCAACGTCAACCGAACCGTCGGAACAATGTTAGGAGCGGAACTCACCCGCACATTCGGGGGTGTAGGTCTGCCTGAGAACACGATTGATATCTCATTGCGCGGTTCTGCTGGACAATCGCTTGGAGCCTTTATTCCAAAGGGTCTTACCCTGCGCCTCTTCGGTGATACCAATGACTATGTCGGTAAGGGACTTTCAGGTGGGCGAGTCATCGTTCGTCCAGATGAGAGCGCCACTTTTGAATCGCAAAAGAATGTCATCGCCGGAAATGTGATCGGCTATGGAGCAACCAGCGGTGAGATATTTATTCGCGGCATAGTTGGCGAGCGCTTCTGTGTTCGCAATTCTGGTGCCACTGCAATAGTTGAAGGAGTCGGTGATCACGGTTGTGAGTACATGACTGGTGGAGTGGCAGTGGTTCTTGGTTCTACCGGTCGAAATTTTGGAGCGGGCATGTCTGGAGGAGTGGCCTTCGTCTTGGATCTTGATCCAAGGTTGGTAAATCCAGAGATGGTTGATGTCTTGACTCTGACTCCAGCGCGATCCCAACAAGTTCACGATCTGATCTCTAAATTCGCCGCAGAGACTGGTTCTGTTGTGGCGCAGTCCTTATTAAGCGATTGGGCTAATCAGAGCGCCAGGATCTCAATGGTCATGCCGCGTGATTACGCCAAGGTATTGGCAGCTATGGAACGAGCAGAACGAGAAGGTCTCAATGTAGACGAGGCAGTAATGGAGGCAACCCGTGGCTGATCCAAAGGGATTTTTAACAACAGAGCGACAGACTCCAAAGCGACGCCCAGTCGATGTTCGCATCAAGGACTGGAAAGAGGTTTACGAGGAGCAACCATTTGCCGATCTGCAGAAACAAGCAGGGCGCTGCATGGATTGCGGTATCCCATTCTGTCATCAAGGTTGCCCTCTCGGCAATTTGATTCCAGAGTGGAACGATCTGATCTGGCGCGGTGAGCGTTCAGAGGCAATCAATCGTCTTCACGCCACAAATAACTTTCCAGAATTTACTGGTCGCCTCTGTCCTGCTCCTTGCGAGACCGCCTGCGTCGTTGGAATTAATGCAGACGCCGTCACCATCAAGCAGGTCGAACTACGCACAATTGAAGAGGCATTCAATAACGGGCTAGTTACCCCACTGCCACCTGATCGCCTCACTGGCAAGACAGTTGCGGTCATTGGTTCTGGACCTGCTGGCTTGGCTGCTGCTCAACAATTAACCAGAGCTGGGCATACCGTCGCGGTCTATGAACGTGCAGATCGAATCGGTGGATTGCTGCGCTACGGAATTCCTGAATTCAAAATGGAGAAGTCCATTGTGGATCGTCGCATCGCCCAGATGGAGGGCGAGGGAACTCGCTTCCGCGCTGGTGTGAATGTCGGCGTTGATATCAATGGAGCTGAGCTTCGCAATAGATACGACGCCGTTGTACTCGCAGTCGGTGCGACACATTGGCGTGATATCAACGTTCCAGGTCGCTCCAACAAGGGAATTTACCAAGCGATGGAGTATCTGCCTTGGGGCAACAAGCAGGGCCTTGGCGAATTGGAATCTGAACCTCCAATTAATGCGCATGGAAAGCATGTTGTAATTCTTGGTGGCGGAGACACGGGCGCCGACTGTTTAGGAACAGCGATCCGACAGGGAGCAGCGAGCGTGACTCAACTTGAGATTATGCCTCGACCTACTGAAGAGCGTCCCGCAAATCAGCCTTGGCCAACCTATCCAATGATCTATCGCGTGAGCAGTGCCCATGAGGAGGCCGGCGAGCGGCTTTACGCTGTCTCGACCGAAGAGTTCATCGGCGATGGAGCTGGCAATGTTAAAGCGATCAAGTTGGTCGAGACCGAGTTCATCAACGGCAAGTTTGAGAAGGTAGCTAACTCTGAACGCGAGATTCCTGCCGACTTGGTCTTTCTCGCTATGGGATTCCTTGGACCTGAGAAATCAGATCTCGTTGCCCAATTAGAGGTAGAACTAGATGAGCGCGGCAACATCAAACGAGATGAAAAATTTGCATCTTCTGTTGAGGGTGTCTTCGTTTGCGGAGATGCCGGACGTGGACAGTCATTGATTGTTTGGGCCATTGCCGAAGGAAGAAGCGCTGCTGCCGCAGTAGATGAATTCTTACTGGGAGAGACTGGTCTTCCTGCACCTATTCTCCCAACCTCGCGTTCACTCACTGTTTAAGGCGGCTTGGGACTGTTTAAGAGCATTTAGGGGGAACTTTCCCCCTAAAATGTGCACCTAACGATTACTTAACTTATTTATTAGAACCGGAATCTCGCCCGATTCCCCTCAAGAGATGGCTTAGGCTGAACACATGCGAAGAGCAAAAATTGTATGCACGATGGGTCCGGCCGTTGAGTCGCCAGAGAAGGTGGCTGAATTAATCGCCGCTGGTATGAATATGGCCCGGCTCAACCTCTCACATGGCGGATATGACGAGCATCAGAATCGTCTAGATCTCGTACGCGCAGGAGCTAAGAAAGCTGGCCGACCTGTTGCAGTACTCGTTGATCTGCAGGGACCAAAGATTCGTCTGGCTCGATTTAAGGATGGCCCTCACGAGCTATTCCGTGGCGATATTTTCACCATCACAACCGACGAGGTTGAGGGCACGAAAGATATTTGCGGTACTACCTATAAAGGTCTGGCCGGAGACTGTAAGCCAGGTGACCGTATCTTGATTGATGATGGAAAGGTCACCGTTGAGGTTGTTGAAGTAAATGGCCCCAATGTGGTCACCAAGGTAATTCAGCCGGGATTCGTTAGTAATAATAAAGGTATCAATCTGCCAGGTGTTGCTGTCTCTGTCCCTGCTCTCTCCGAGAAAGATATGGATGATCTGCGCTGGGGATTACGTGCCGGAGCAGATTTCATCGCCCTCTCATTTGTCAGAAACGCCAAAGATATCGATGACGTTCATCGAATTATGGGCGAGGAAGGCATCTTCCGTCCGGTTATCGCCAAGATTGAGAAGCCGCAGGCGGTAGATAATCTCGAAGAGATCGTTACCGCTTTCGATGGAATTATGGTTGCGCGCGGCGACCTTGGTGTTGAAATGCCAATCGAAGAGGTTCCATTGGTGCAAAAGCGTTGCATCGCTCTCGCTCGTGCCGCAGCAAAGCCGGTCATTGTGGCAACTCAGATGTTGGACTCCATGATCACAAACTCCAGTCCTACTCGAGCTGAAGCAACCGACTGTGCTAACGCAGTTCTCGACGGAGCCGACGCCCTTATGCTGAGTGGCGAGACCTCAGTGGGTGCCTTCGCTATCGAGGCAGTGGCTACCATGGCTCGCATCATTGCTCGTACCGAAGAGGCGATGCTCGATCAGATCGCTCCTCTCAAGCACAACCCAGCCACCAAGGGCGGCGCCATCACCAAGGCAGCGAAAGAAGTCGGCGAGATCGTTGGCGCTAAGTACCTCGTAGCCTTTACCCAGAGCGGCGATTCAGCACGGCGCGTCTCTCGTCTACGTTCAGCAATTCCAATTCTTGCTCTGACACCTGAAGTTCCGGTCTATAACCAATTGGCCCTTTCGTGGGGCGTGGAGTCTCTCATCATTCCGGTCGTCAGCAATACCGACGCCATGGTGAAGCAGGTAGATGCCCTCCTGATCGAATCAGGCCGAGTATCTAAGGGAGATCCAGTCGTCATCATCGCTGGTGCACCTCCAGGAATCCCAGGCTCTACTAATGCGCTCCGGGTTCACATTGTGGGAGATGCCATTGATGGAGTACACCCCGCCTACAGGAGCTAATTTCTAGCCGTCATTCCTATGTAGAACGACTAGGTATGATGTGCACTTCTTGGAGCGGGGATGCTCGCCTCTGAGAAATGCCTCGGTACTCCAACGGTAGAGAGGGCGGACTCAAAATCCGCACAGTGTCGGTTCAAATCCGACTCGAGGCACATGACACAAGCAGAAGCAAAAGGTAAGGCGCCGAGCGCCCCGCTGCGCATTCTCGTTGCCGAGGATGAGGCGATTATTCGTCTTGACTTGGTAGAGATGCTCACGGATGCTGGTTATCAGGTCGTTGCCGAGGCCACCAACGGCGTTGAAGCTATCACATTTGCCAAGGAGTACCTTCCAGATATCGCGATCTTAGATGTCAAGATGCCAGAGTTGGATGGAATTTCCGCCGCGGAACAGATCATTGAGATCTCACCGGTACTCATGCTCACCGCCTTCAGCCAACGCGAGTTGGTAGAGCGCGCTCGTGATGCTGGGGCGATGGCATATGTTGTTAAGCCATTTAGTATTTCGGATCTGGTTCCTGCCATTGAGATTGCAGTAAGCCGCCACAGAGAGCAGAAGGCGCTGCAAAGCGAGGTCTCTGATCTGCAAGAGCGTCTAGAGACTCGCAAGATTATCGATCGCGCCAAGGGTATTTTGATGAAGACCCTCAACCTCTCAGAGCCAGAGTCATTTAGTTGGATTCAACGTACTGCTATGGATCGTCGAATCTCCATGAAGGATGTTGCGCTCGCTGTCATCTCACCCGATGCGGTTCCCGATAAGTAGTTTTAATCAATCCATCTGAATTGATTCCAACTGAATTGGTTCAGGGCATATAAGTCAGGAGAAGGCGCATGAGGAGATTTACCCGCGTAACTAGCATCTTCGCCATTGCCTCTCTTTCAACTGCCGGCGTAGCGCTTAGTTCAGTGCCACAAGTGCAAGCAGCCAGCACCAAGACCCTGGTCATTGCGACAGATCTCCCAATGGATCCATCCGATCTTGATTCAAGCATCTCAACCAACAACGCAATTGCCTTGTACTTAAAGCAGATCAATTACACCGCCGGAAAATTCAAAGTCGCGCTCAAGCAATACAACGATGCCACAGCTGATTCCAGCGGCTGGGATCCAGTTCAATGTGCCCTCAATGCACAAGCGCATGTTGCGAATAAATCCGAAGTAGCCGTCATGGGGCCTTTCAACTCTGGTTGCGCAAAACTTGAGGTTCCGATTCTCAATCAGGCGCCTAAAGGTCCAATGCTTATTGTTTCCAATGCGAATACCGCGCCTGGATTGACCAAGGCAGCGCACGAGGGCGAACCTGACATTTATTACCCGACCGGTCAGCGCAATTACGCCCGTGTCTCTACCACCGATGACCAACAGGGTGCTGCGGATGCCGAATTCCTTAAGTCCAAGGGTGTGAAGAGCGTCTATGTTCTCAATGATGGTCAGACCTACGGTCAAGGTGTAGCTCAGTCATTCACGGCTAAGGCAAAGGCGATAGGGCTTAAAGTCCTTTCACCTGGTTTGGTCGGGGATAGCTGGGATCCCAACCAATCTGATTACACCGATTTATTTCAAAAGATTGCTCCACTTGCACCTGACGCCATTTTCGCCGCTGGTAGTTATATAAATAATGGTGCGACATTAATTAAGAACAAGGTTGCCGTCCTGGGGGACAAGACCAAGGTTAAATTTATGGCTCCTGATAGCTTCACTGGTTTTAGTGCATTCGTAAATGCCCCAGAAGCTCAAGGTGCCTATCTGAGCATCGCTGGAATCTCCAATAGTCTGCTGACCAAGAACCAACCTAACGGTGTTGCGGCAAAGTTTTTGGCCTCATATGTAAAGGCTTATGGAAATCCACCAGTAGGTGCTTACTCCCTTTATGGCGTTTCGGCGGTTCAGGTAATTCTGGCCGCCATAGCCAAGTCAGATGGAACGCGCTCCAGTATCACCAAGGCGGTATTTAGCGGTGCTGGAATCACAATCCCGGCTTCCCAATCGATCCTGGGCAAGGGCCATTCACATCTCAACCGGCAGCGGTTCAGGTGGGGTAGCGGCGGGGGATAGCACGGCTATCGATATCACCATCGAACAGGTGGTTAATAACCAAGAGGTCACGCTTCAGGCCTGGACCGTTCAGTAGCACTGAACGGTCCGAGTAACTGGACGGTTCAGTAAACCGAACCGTCACGAAGGCATGGACCGTTCAGTAGCACTGAGCGGTTAATTGGCCTGGACGGTTCAGTAACTCTCTCCAACCTCAAAATAGATTGAGCGTTTAGAAAATCTCGAATCTGTTATATAAATCAATGCCCGTTTTGTGACGATTAGTCTTGATGTGGTGGTAATCCGCAGGTACCCTTCAACCCTCCCTGTCCCGGGACAAAGAAAACAGGAAGGTAACAATGACAAAACTCACTCGCGTAGTTAGTGTCGTTGCAGCCGCTTCAATGGTCGCTACCGCATTCGTTGCAGGAGCAGCTCCATCACAAGCAGCAGCATCAAAGACACTAGTGATTTCGACTGACCTACCTCTTCAGGGTTCGTCTTTCGATTCCAACGATTCAACCAACAAGGCAATCGCCCTTTACCTCAAGTCAATCGGCGGCAAGGTTGGTAAGTACACAATTACCCTCAAGTATTACGACGATGCAACCGCTACTGCTGGTGCATGGGATGCTGGTCAATGTGCACAGAACGCCCAAGCACACGTTGCTAACAAGGCAGAAGTTGCAGTTATCGGTACATACAACTCAGGTTGCGCCAAGATTGAGGTTCCAATTCTGAACCAAGATCCTAAGGGCCCAATGTTGATGGTTTCACAAGCTAACACCAACCCTGGCCTCACAAAGGCTTGGAGCCCAGGAGAGCCTGATGTTTACTATCCAACAGGCGTCCGCAACTATGCACGTGTCTGCACAACAGATGACAACCAAGGTTCAGCAGCTGCTCAATTCGCACAGTCAATCGGCGTAAAGAGCGTTTATGTCTTGAACGATACCCAGACCTACGGTCAAGGTGTTGCACAGGCATTCACAACTGAAGCTAACAAGATCGGCTTGAAGGTTCTTTCAAGTGGTCCAGCTGGTGAGGGTTGGGATGCAACCCAGAGCGATTACACCGCTCTCTTCCAGAAGATCGCTCCATTGAACCCAGATATGGTCTACTTCGGTGGAATTTATGACAACAACGGCGGACAGCTCCTTAAGGACAAGGTTGCTGTTCTTGGAGATAACACCAAGGTTAAGTTGATGGCTCCAGATGGATTTACTGGATACCCACAATTCAACTCTGATCCAAATGCTGCTGGTGCATACCTCACCTTCGCAGGTCTTTCAAATGAACTTCTCGTAAAGAATGCACCTAACGGTGCTGGCGCCAAGTTCTTGGCTCTCTACAAGAAGACATACAAGAAGGATCCAGTTGGCTCATACCCAATCTACGGCGTAGCTGCTCTCCAAGTTATCTTGGCTGCAATCGCAAAGTCAGATGGAACTCGTAAGGGTGTAACAGAGGCTGTATTCAGCGGAACCGGAGTAACCGTTCCTGCTTCTACATCAGTTCTCGGCAAGGCTCTCCACATCAGCACATTGACTGGAGATACCACAGCTAAGGACATCACCGTTGAACAGATCGTCAACGGTCAAGAGACAACTCTGAAGGCCTGGACTGTTAAGTAGTAGAACTCGTTCTATTAACTTATTAGTTCAATAGCTTAGAAATTAGATGGGGCTTGTTCGCAGGCCCCATCTAATTCTGTATAAACCCGATTCCATCTAGAGGAGAACAACGTGGCAGGCGTTACTTATAAGACTCGCCAATTGCGTCGACGATATATTGAGAGATCGTTTGCAACCATAGCGATTGCTGGCGCTTTATTCTGGCTGATTATTAACTTTGTTAAATCCCCGACTCAATTCGTTGAGGTGACTTTCACTGGCCTGAGCAACGGAATCTTGTACGCGCTTATTGCGCTCGGATATACCTTGGTCTACGGAATTATCGAGCTGATCAACTTCGCTCACGGTGACCTCTTCATGCTTGGCGGATTATTCTCCGCGCACTTCATCACTTTATGGTTCGGTCAGCGCCACTCTTCAGGTGCTGGTTATGGTGTGCTTCTCTTATGTCTTGTGGCGGTGATGGCCTTCTGCGCCCTCATCAATGTAACCATTGAGCGATTTGCATACCGTCGACTGCGTCGGGCGCCTAAGTTGGCACCTCTTATTACTGCAGTGGGAATGTCATTTATCTTGCAATTTGTCGGTTTACGCTGGAATGGTTCTGGACAGAAGACCTGGCCAAGCCTGCTTCCTAATGGAAA
>DAIOGE010000007.1:0-19343 GCA_036745375.1 Candidatus Nanopelagicaceae bacterium | reverse complement strand
GGTGCGGCTCACTCTGCCGCGATTGCTCAGACACAATCCCAAAAGTGGTACTCCGAAGAATTATTCGCTCGTTTCGCCCTGCTCGAGGTTCGCGGCTCTACTAGCTCTGCCAAGTAGGGCAGAATTAACGGGTGACCACGCACCAGTTTCGCCCACGCAGGTATTCGCGGCGATCTGTCTCGTCTAAACAACTTGGTCTTCTCTATTTTGGAGTTTTGGCAGTAATTGGTCTCCAAATCGCCTATCCCCTCGTTCACGGAGATGTTCTGCGAGATATAACTCTTGCCACGGTTTATGTTGGCGCAGCAACGATGATCTTTCATGCATTCTTGGTCTACGGCCCACTCTTCTCCTCTCTCTTTACCATCATCACCTTTGCTTACGGACTTGCGATTGAAACTGTCGGTGTTAAATCCGGCTGGCCATTTGGGCGCTATCACTATGACCATTCGCTCGGAGTACAAATATTTGGAGTACCACTACTCGTTCCTTTTGCATGGATCATGCTCTCCTATCCAATATTTATTGCAGCACGTCGTGCCGCAGCGCACTGGGTCTTCATCTACGGCGGAGTTGGTCTCATGATCTGGGATCTATTTTTAGATCCACAGATGGTTGATGCAGGTCGTTGGAGTTGGAAGATTGTCGGTCCTCACGTTCCTTACGAACCGATGATTCCGCTATCTAATGCGGCAGGTTGGCTCTTTGCAGGGATGGGGCTAATGGCGCTGTTGAACGCGCTCTTATCGAAGGATCGGCGCAAAAACTCCATCAACTCCCTCGCCCCAGACATTCTGCTCTTCTGGACCCTTATCGGTGGAGTGATCGGCAATATCTTCTACTTCCATCACAAAGATATTGGCATCTATGTGGGAGCACTTTTCTTTATCTACCTCATCCCCTACATCTTCCAATTGCGCTTTGGTAGACCAGATACTGCATAACCTATGTTGGTAATTCTTCTACTTACTGCAATTCCACTCTGCTTTGTGGTGGCCAACTCATTAACCATTCGCAGAGTAAGTAACAAAGACGCAGCCTCCGTTGACAGCAAAGTTTCGATTCTGATTCCTATGCGCAATGAAGAGAAGAATGTCGCGGGTGTCCTTGAATCTGTTTCAACAACAGAGTTCTTACCTCACCACGAAATCATCGTGCTCGATGATCACTCAACCGATGCCACCTCAAACTTGTTAACAGACTTCGCAGGCATCCAAACTTTTCCTGGAATTGAATTGCCAGAGGGTTGGTTCGGTAAGAATTTCGCCTGCCACCAACTGGTAACTCACTCAACCGGCGATTACCTGGTCTTTGTAGATGCTGATGTGCGCCTGACCAAGAACGCTATCGCCGCAGCAATTACTGATATGAATAAATTTGGCTGGGATTTCATCTCGCCCTACCCCAGACAGCTGGCAGATACCTTCTTTGAGAGGTTGATTCAACCACTTCTGCAATGGTCCTGGCTCTCGTCGGTTCCGCTGCGCTACGCCGAGAGAGCCAAATTTCCCTCCATGGTGATTGCCAACGGTCAGTTCTTGATCGTTCGGCGTGACGCGTATATAAAATCTGGGGGACATAAAGCGATTCGCCACGAAGTCCTCGATGATCTAGAGCTTGCCCGACTATTAGTAAAGAGCGGATTTAAAGGCGGAGTTGCCGAAGGTAGCGCTGTCGCCTCGTGCCGGATGTACAACAACCAAGAAGAGCTCTTTGCCGGTTATACAAAATCTCTGTGGCGCGCCTTTGGATCTGCCTTTGGAGCGATTGCAACCTCGATCTATCTCTTTGTGACAGGCGTGTTGCCACTACTCCTCGCGCTCTCTGGTTTTCGCGCAGCGTGGCTAGGGTATTTCGCGGTGGTCCTCTCGCGCTTGATCTGCGATCTCCGCACCCGCAGTAGAAGTAATTCGGCTTTATTGCATCCGTTGGCTATCGTGACGCTCATCTACTTAATTGCAAGATCCTGGTATCAGAAATCAACCGGCCAACTCGTGTGGCGCGGACGGAGCGTGGCGTAAGTGTCCAAAATCGTTGTCGTAGGTGCAGGCGTCGGTGGCATGACCGCCGCCGCACGCCTAGCAAAACGAGGACACGAGGTCTCTATTTATGAAGCCTCAGATCGCACCGGCGGCAAATGTCGCACCGAGTGGATCGGCGATTATGCCTTCGACACGGGGCCATCGCTCTTAACTCTGCCCGCCATCTTCAAAGACTTCTTTATTAAGACCGGGCCACGCTTTGAACGAGTACTCAATATTCAAGCCGTGAATCCCGCATTCACTTATAACTTTGCCGATGGCAAGAGCGTGGACTTTGTAAATCTCGATCTGCCTAAGACTTGCTCCGCAATCGATGCTGCGTTAGGTGTTGAGGCCGGTAACGCCTGGCACTCACTTATGCAACGCGCAGAAGTGATGTGGGATATCTCGCGCGTCCCCTTTGTGCAATCAGAACTCACTTCAGTCTGGTCACTACTCAAGCGGCGAGATTTGATTCGCGGGATCAAACAGATTGCCCCGCTCAAATCTCTGCGTGCAGTTAGTAGCGAGTACACCAAAGATCCCCACATTCAAAAGATTATTGATCGCTATGCAACGTATACAGGTTCAGATCCTCGCAAAGCACCTGCAGCACTGCTCACGATTGCATTTGTAGAGGCAAGTTTTGGGGCATGGCATTTAGCGGGTGGAATCGGCCAATTGAGCGTCGCCTTAGAAGATCGCTGTCGATTGCTCAACATTGATATTCATCTCAACTCCCCGGTTGTGAAAATAAATACCCAATCGGGTGCCGTAACGGGCGTGACCTTGGCGAGCGGTGAATTTGTTAGTGCTGATCGGGTAGTCGCAAACGCTGATGCTGAGATCGTTTATAACCAATTACTAGATAAGAACGTCAGAGCAGCGAGACCCGAGCGCAAGAAGTTGAAGCGCGCCGAAAAGTCCTTGGCAGGATTCTCACTCCTCCTTGGCTTGGATAACTCCAAGATTGAGGGCGCTGCGCCTCGGCTCAACCACCACACTATTTATTTTCCTGAAGATTACGATGCTGAATTCGATGAGATATTTACTCAACATGTGCCCGTACAAGATCCCACCATTTATATCTGCGCACCCAATGATCCACTGATGGTCAAACGCGAAAATACCGAATCTTGGTTCGTTCTTGTGAACGCCCCGCGCCATGATCCCGAGGCGGGTTGGGATTGGAGCAAGGGCGGTCCGGAGTATGCCGCGAAGATCATTGCAAAACTCGATGCACTTGGTCTGCGAGTAAGCGAACGACAAGATGTCATGGAGTTTCGAACTCCACTCGATCTGCAGAACGCGGTTCACGCACCTGGCGGGTCTATCTACGGCACCTCAAGTAACGGTGCGATGTCCGCTTTTTCACGAGCGCGAAATCGCTCACCAGTAAAGGGACTCTTCTGTGTAGGTGGATCAGCTCACCCTGGTGGCGGGTTACCGCTTGTTGGAATGAGCGCTGAGTTAGTCGCCGACGCTATCGGGGGCACTCAAGCGGGTATGACCGCTGCGCATCACAACCATTAAAGCAACACCTTGTTGCACCGCCCAGACAGTGGCGAGAGTTGTCGCAGCGGCGATATTTAAATCAAAGGCAATAATCGCTAGCGCCAAGAAAATTGCTCTCACTGGCCGCTCTGCAAATGTCACCACATCAATGCGGTAATCGCCCAAACCAGCTATACGAGCTCGGGCATACTCTTGGGTGAAGGCAAAGACCCACGCTGTTCCGACAATCCACGCTGGAGCACCTAACTTATAAAACGCAAGTGCCCATAGCGTCTCTCCCAAGCGATCACAGACTGCATCCACCATCGCGCCACGGGTGCTCGCCTTGCCACTCAGGATCGCAACAGTTCCATCAATTCCATCACTCACTAACGAGAGCGCCAATAGCGCAATGCAATAATCTCGGCGCGCCTCTGTATAAGTAAATACCGCAGCGATCACCCCGAGGATGCTCAACACATTTGGCGAGACTTTAATCCTTACCAATGGGCGCGAGATTGCAAAAGAAATTATCAGCCACCATTTAACGACTCCAGTTACGCGAGCGCCGCCATGTAACTCGCTCCAGCGTTTGAAATACTCTGCACGATTCATCGCAGCCCAAGATTCTTCATGATCTCAGCGGTAGCAGAAGCCTTGTTCATAGTAATGAAATGTATTCCAGGTGCTCCTGCAGAAATTAACTCGTTACAGAGTTGGGTAGCAACCTCAATGCCTAATTCGACGACTGCCTTCTCATCATCTGCAACATTCATAAATCGATCCACGATGTCAGTTGGGATCGGTGCGCCGCTCAACTCGGCCATCCGGGCAAATTGCTTTACGTTGGTGACAGGCAATACTCCGGCGATAATCGGCAAATGCGACCCGGCATCAGCGAGCGCGCTAACGAGCCGGTGATATGCCGCGCTATCGAAGAAGAACTGCGTAGTCGCGAATGTGGCGCCCTTCGCCTCTTTACGCAGGAGTGCATTTACATCTTGTTCAAAATTGCCATGCGATGCTGGATGGACATCCGGAAATGCACCTACGCCGACTTTAAAGCCGCGTTCGGCTGCAAGTTCCACAAGTTGCTCTGCGTGATCAAAGCCACCAGGGGTAGCTATCCATGGAGCGCTTGGTCCTCCAACTGGATCACCGCGGACAGCCAGAATGGTGTCGATCTGGGCTGATTGATACTGATCTAATATCGCAATCAATTCATCTTTGGTGGAGCCGACGCATGTCAGGTGAGCAACCGTTGGAATGCCAGTGCGCTGCGTTAATTGGGTAGCAATCCGCAAAGTGCGGTCTCGTGTTGAACCACCTGCCCCGTAGGTCACCGAAATGAAATCTGGCTTCAATGGTGCGAGCTGTTCGACCGCAGACCATAGGCGTGTCTCCCCCGCCTCATCTTTTGGAGGAAATAGCTCTATTGAAAAAGTAGGGCGAGAGACCGTAGGTCTGGCTTCGGTTCTCTGGTTCATAGCGAAGCAGGGTACCGTTACTGCGTGGATTTTGAAGGCATTGGCGGGTTAACGGCAGAGATCAATACCTCACTCTCTCAATTTTTCGAGCATGAGTCGGGCTATCTGCAAAGTATTGGCAGCGAGTTAAATCCAGTGGCAGATGCCCTTGGCCACTTCTTACTAGATAGTGGAAAGCGTCTGCGCCCACTCTTTGCGAGTATCGGCTTCCTGGGAGCTGGCGGCGAATTAACTCCGAAGATTATCCGCGCCGCCTCCAGCCTAGAACTGGTCCATGTCTGTGCCCTGATTCACGACGATGTGATGGATGCCTCCGATACCCGTCGCGGAGCCCCAGCCATCCATAAACAATTTGAAGCGCTTCACCAATCCGAAAAATTGCACGGCAGCAGCGAACAATTTGGCGTTGCCGCAGCGATCTTGCTCGGAGATTTAGCTCTGATCTGGGCCGCCAAAGCTCTCCACGAATCGGGCGTCCCTGCTGAACTCATTCTGCGCTCTCTGCCTTTTTATGACGAGATGCGAGTAGAACTCATGGCGGGTCAATACCTTGATGTCTTTGAGCAGGCGCTTGCCAGCGAGAGCGTTGAGCGATCACTCAAAGTCGCTCGTTATAAGTCCGGCAAATACAGTATTGAACGCCCACTCCACTTCGGTGCTAGCTTCGCGCCTGGCTTTAGCTCAGCCATTATCGATACCTACTCCGACTACGGTCTCCCGCTCGGTGAGGCTTTCCAATTGCGTGATGATGTCATCGGCGTCTTCGGAGATCCAGTTAAAACAGGAAAACCTGCCGGAGATGATCTGCGCGAAGGCAAGCGAACCGTTCTTGTGGCCACCACCCTCTCCAAAGCTACGGAGAGCCAGCGCGCTACATTTTTGGAACTCTTCGGTCGCAAAGAGTTAGATATTGATCACATCAACACCTTGCGAGAGATCATTGTCGATACCGGCGCGCTCAACGAACTTGAATCACTCATCAGTGAGATGACCTCCAAAGCGCACGATGCGTTGGTACGTGGTGGAATTACCCCTGCCGCCGTCGAACTTTTAACGCAGATGGCGATCGCGGCAACTCAACGTAGTTCCTAGTTATAAGGGGTTTTCAGTGCGCCAGACAAAGGGCAAGAGCGACCACGTTGTAATTGTGGGCGCAGGTCTTGGAGGGCTAAGTGCGGCTCTGCGTTTAGCAGGAGCTGGTCGCAAGGTCACGGTTATTGAACGTGAATTGGTGCCAGGCGGTCGCAATGGATTGTTACAACGTGACGGCTATTCATTTGATACTGGACCCACAGTTCTGACTATGCCGTCCCTCATTCAAGATGCTCTTTCGTGTGTTGGTGAAGATCTCAAGGATTGGCTAGAACTTATTCCCGTCGATCCGCTCTATCGCGCTTTTTATCACGATGGCTCGCACTTAGATGTGCACGCTGATACAGCTCGGATGCAAGAAGAGATCGCAACGAAAATTGGAGCAGCCGAATCCGCAGGTTATGCAAAATACGTTGACTTTGTCACCAAGTTATACAAGTACGAGATGAACGATTTCATCGATCGCAATATCGATTCGCCATTGAATCTGCTCACACCTAACTTGGCCAAACTGATAGCTCTAGGTGGATTCCGAAAACTTGCTCCTAAAGTAAATGATTACCTCAAAGATCCACGCACTCAAAAGGTCTACTCATTCCAGGCGATGTATGCCGGGGTGAGTCCACAACAAGCGCTCGCTATCTACGCAGTTATTGCCTATATGGATTCGGTCAACGGCGTCTTCTTCCCTAAAGGTGGAATGCATGCAGTTCCTCGCGCGCTAGCAGGAGCTGCTGCAAAGCATGGGGTTACCTTTAAATATGGCACATCGGTCACGACAATTGAGAAGAGCAATGGTCGTGCGACTGCTGTAGTGACTGACTCCGGGGAACGCATTGAGTGTGATGCACTAATACTTAATCCGGATCTGCCAGTTGCCTATCGCGAACTGCTTGGACAGACCCCGCGCAAGGTTACCCAACTTAAATATTCACCTTCCTGCGTGACGCTCTTGGTGGGAACTAAGAAGAAGTACGACCACTTGGCGCATCACAATATTCATTTTGGTGATTCATGGGATGGCGTCTTTGATGAACTCATCAACAAGAAGACTTTAATGACCGATCCAAGTCTGCTCGTCACAGTTCCAACACATGACGATCCATCACTCGCACCTGCGGATCGCTCCTCGTATTACATCCTGTTCCCAACTCCCAACTTGGATGCCAAGATCGATTGGCACAAGGAGGCCCCGCGATATCGCGATGAGATGTTGCGAGTTATGGAGTCGCGCGGATATACCGGCTTTGCAGAGTCAATCGAAGTCGAAGAGATGACCACTCCCCTCGATTGGCAGGAGCGCGGCATGGAACGAGGTGCGCCTTTTGCTAGCGCCCACACCTTCTTCCAGACCGGACCATTTAGACCGCGGAACATGGCACAGGGTTTTGAAAATGTGGTCTTTGCTGGTTCTGGTACTCAACCAGGAGTTGGCGTCCCTATGGTTCTGATTTCAGGACGCCTTGCAGCTGAAAGAATTGTAGGAGCGGTTAAGTAACGTGGATGAGTTAACCGCTGCGGGAATAACCGACCCAGCACTTCGCGCCTCTTACGCAGAGTGCAAGCGCCTTAACTCTTTGCACGGCAAGACCTATTACTTAGCCACGTTGTTGCTCCCTAAGGAGAAGCGACCTCATGTGCATGCTCTCTATGGATTCGCACGTTACGCAGATGAGATCGTCGATGACCTTGCTTCAACTTTAACAATTCCAGAGAAGGCAGCGCTCTTAAAAGAGTGGGGCGATGGAGTGCTACACGATATTCAGCAAGGTACAAGCAGTGATCACATTGGCCGCGCCTTGGTAGATACAGTTCGACGTTTTGATATCCCCATCTCGTATTTCGAAGCCTTCTTACACTCAATGACGATGGATCTTTCGGTCACTCACTATCAAACATACGACGACCTGATGGAGTATGTATACGGAAGCGCTGCGGTAATTGGATTACAGATGGTTCCTATCTTGGGTTATAGCGATAGTGCGGCCTTTGCTGCCGCAGAAAAACTCGGTATCGCATTTCAACTTGCCAACTTCATTCGCGATGTCGGTGAGGATTTAGATCGTGGCCGTATCTACTTGCCGCTTGAGGATCTGGCTGCCGTTGGCGTTACCCCCGAAATTTTGGCAGAGCGCAAACTAACCCCTGAGATCAAGCGCGCTCTGGAATTCCAGATCGCCAGGGTTCGCCGCTTACAATCTGAAGCGAGCGCAGGAATTGAACTCTTGGATCCGGTGAGCCAGCCCTGCATCTTGGCTGCAAGCGAGCTCTACTGCGGGATAGTGGATGAGGTCGAAAAAATTGATTACGAGGTATTTACCAAGCGAGCCACCACATCGACCTGGCGCAGATTGAAAGTTGCTGGACCCGCCTTCGCTAAGGCCTTGCGCGCGCGTCGAAAGGCTAAGCGCTAGAGTTACCTCCAACGGGAGCCGCTTACGTGGCTGAGAGGACCTGATCGTCAGGTCGACCGTATGACCAGTTCGGTAATGCGAATTGTGGAAGGGGTTTAATCATGCATTCTATAAATCACGCTGTTATGACCGTCATGTTGACCGCATGGGGCTATCAACTCACCTACCTTGAGTTTGTCGCCTTCGTGACCTCGGTCGTTGGAGTTGCCTACGGAATATTCGGTCCGCGCGTTACCTGGCCATGGTGGAATATCAGCAGTCTGCTCTACGCAGGTCTCTTCTTTGAGCAAAAATATTATGCGAGTGCGATCTTGCAATTTGTCTTTGTGGCAGGCGGAATCTGGGGTTGGTTTGGTTGGGGCCCTAAAGGTGCCAAGCCTGCAAAGCTCAAGCTGCGCACCAACATTATGTGGATGATCGGATACCTCATCGCATGGTTCTCGCTTTATCCACTCCTTAAGTACTGGGGCGCAGCTGCATCCCTCACCGATGCATTCGGGTTCGTAGGAAGTTGCATCGCTCAGGTATTGATGTGCGTTGAGCGCTATGAAGCATGGCCCCTTTGGTTTGTTGTCGATGGCGTCTACACCTATCAGTTCTGGCACGGCAAGTCCTACCTCACCTCGATTCTTTACTTCATATTTGTGCTGCTTGCGATTGGCGGCTGGAAGCGTTGGCTGCGGGTAGCAAACATCCCTGAAAATGTGATGAAGTAAAAAAGAAATAAATGATCCTCACCATTGATGGCGTTGCGGGGGCTGGCAAGACCACCCTCGCTCGCTACATGCAGGGCGAATACGAGGGTCGTATGAGCGTCTACATCGTCCACATGGATGATCTCTACGATGGTTGGAGCGATCCCTTTGGACCCGCCCTCGAAGGAAAACTCGTAGCAATCGCCGAAGCGCATAACGAGAAGAGACCACTCGAATTAACCAAGTACGACTGGATCAATGACTGTGCGGGTCCCGCTTTTACCGTGCCTCCTGTGGAATTGCTGATTATTGAAGGAGTTGGCTCTGGGCAGAGTTCCATACGAGAATTTGTTGAAACCAAGATATGGATTGACTTAGAACCAATCGTTGGCCTTCGCCGAGTCCTCGCCCGAGATGGATTTGAGATTGAAGAGCAGATGCGCAGGTTCTTGCAGCAGCAGGAGATTCATTTTGTGCGGGAAGGCACGCGCGCTGCCGCTGATTTCCACCTGAATGGGCTGCACTAACCTCTAAGATTTAAGCGTGTCAGATCTATCCGGCGAAATTATCGATAATCGCTATGAGCTCCTCTCGCTCATAGCCGCCGGAGGCATGGCTTCGATCTATAAGGCCACAGATCTGCGGCTAGATCGGTTTGTTGCGGTCAAAATCATGCACCCGCACCTTGCCAATGATGAGGAGTTCGTCAATCGCTTCATCCGTGAGGCGAAGGCGATCGCCGCACTTTCACATCCCAATATCGTCTCCATCCAGGACCAAGGTTGGAACGAGGGTGGAGCGCCTGCCGTCTTCATTGTGATGGAATTTATCGACGGACAAACCTTGCGCGATCTGCTCTTTGAGAAGGGTCGCCTAACCCCGAGCGAACTACTGCATTACATGATTCCCGTCGTGAGCGCCCTCTCGCAGGCGCATGGGTTGGGTATTAACCACCGCGACTTAAAACCAGAAAATATATTGATCTCGAAAGATGGTCGAGTCAAAATTGCAGACTTTGGTCTGGCACGCGGTGGCTTGCTGGGGAGCACGATGACCGTTGAATCAAGCGTGGTCTTAGGAAGTGTCTCCTACCTATCCCCCGAACAAGTTGAGCGCGGAATATCTGATGCGCGCAGTGATATCTATTCACTAGGAATTATGTTCTTTGAACTGCTCACCGGCAGTAAGCCATACGACGGTGATACTCCGATTCAGATTGCCTTCAAGCATGTGAATGAGCGAGTACCTGCTCCCTCCACCTTGGTGGATGGAATACCCCCTGCTCTTGATGAGTTAGTTCTCCGCGCAACCTCTCCAAATCCAGATCATCGCCAGAAAAATTGCACTCAACTTCTGGAAGAGTTACAGCAGATTCAGATGGAGCTTGATCCTAAGCGAACACAATTAAGTTTGGATCTCGACCTCCCGCTTCCGACTCCAACGCCTAAACGCAAAGGCGCCAGGCCCGAGGTACGCGTCGGAAATACATTGGTTACCAGAATTAAGAGCATGACCGAACCTACTCGCGTCAGAAATACCAACACCAAGCCAACGTTCATCCCTGAAGGAAAACTAGAAAGAAATACTGAGGTACCTGCTTTGAGTCATAGCGGAGAAATTCGTCGCAAAACTTCTAAAAGAGTGAGACGCAATCGAATTAGATTTCTCTCCAGCGTCGTCGTACTTCTTCTCATCGGTGCGGCTTATTACTTCTTAATTGGCGCCGGAAGCGGCGTCTCCATCCCATCGGTGGTCGGTATGAATCAAACGGATGCAACAAGTGCGCTTTCCAGTATCGGCCTTAAAACAGTTGTTGCGCTCAAGGAGATTGATTCTGGCGTGCCTGCCGGTGAAGTTATCTCCTCCTCCCCAGGTGGCGGAGCCCACCTCAAAAAGGGCGGGACGGTTGCACTAACGATCTCACTGGGAGCACAAGTAGTGCCGACCCCAACTCCTACACCGACGCCTACCCCAACGCCGTCCAACACCCCAACTCCAACACCAAGCTCTTCAAGTAGCCCAGTACCAGTAACTATTAAGTCCTATGTAGGTCTCACAAGTGATCAAGCGCAGAGTGAACTTACGGCACAGGGCATGGTGGTCAATCAAGCCTTCGCCTATAGCGATACCATTGCAATCGGCGATGTAATTTCACAGACGCCAGATGGTTCAACCCCGGTATTGCCTGGAACCACCGTTACTTTGATCGTCTCGCAGGGATCCTCGACCGTTTACATTCCAAATGTTTATTCGCTATCGGGTAGTTATGCCACAACCGAGCTCGAGAATCTGCAACTCAAAGTAGTTGTTCGCAAGATCGGAAATGGCAAGCACGTCACGAACGTATCGCCTAAGGTCGGAACCCAGGTCAAGCGGGGCTCAACGGTGGTCATAACGCTCGGGTAGGCTCGTCCTATGAGTCCAACCAGCACTCCGCGCTTAACTCCTCGTATTGGAGCCCACACTCCAACCTCAGGTGGAATGGCCAAGCGATCTATCGAATACGCCCTCACTACCGAGGCCGAAGCGATCCAGGTCTTTGCATCCAATCCACGAGGTTGGGCGATGCCCGAGGCAAATCTGGCAGCCGATACTGCCTTTAGAGATCGCGCCGCTGAGTTAGATATTCATACTTACGTGCATGCTCCATTTCTCATCAACCTCGGCTCTCCTACTCAAAGCACCTACGAAAATTCTCTCGCTTCAACGGCATACTCGCTCAAGCGCGCCCGAGAGATCGGTGCCTTGGGAACTGTTATACATACCGGCTCTGCAGTCGATGAGACTCACGTTCCTACTGCATGGAAGCAGATTAAAAAGGGCATGATGCCTGTGCTCAAAAAATTAAAGGATGAGGATCCTTGGTTGCTCTTGGAACCGACCGCCGGACAAGGTCAATCTCTGGTTAAGAAACTCGATGACCTCATCATGTACTTTGAAGCTCTCGAATGGCATCCCAAAGTTGGCGTCTGTCTCGACACCTGCCATGTCTTTGCTGCGGGTCACGACATCGCCAAAAAAGGTGGAATGGCCGAGACGCTTGATCTGCTCGTCTCGCTCGTAGGTGTTGATCGAATCAAATTAATTCATACCAATGACTCGATGGATGTCTGTGGCGCTCTTAAGGATCGCCATCAAAATCTAGGCGAAGGCGAGATCGGACTTAAGGCCTTTGAGGAGTTAATCGCCCATCCTGCCGTAGCTAATGCCCCGCTTATTCTGGAAACACCTGGTCAAGAGCCAGAGCACGGTGCAGAGATTGCACTTCTGAAAAAAATGAGAAGTAAACGGAAGTGAATTTAAAAGAACATAAATCGATTCCGACCCTGCTTCTTCTGAGCGTCGCGCTGGTTTGGGGTAGCACCTTTGCGATCATGAAAGATTCGCTCGGCAGAATCGATGTGAACTCTTTTCTAGCGTGGAGATTTGTGATTGCAGCGATTGGAATGGCACTACTTCGCCCTCAATCATTTCGCCATATAACACCTGGATTCCTATTACGGGGAATCTGCGCTGGATTGCTGCTGGGTGCCGGATATATTTTTCAGACCTTTGGACTCACTCTCACCACTGTGGCAAAGACCGGCTTTATTACTGGGCTCTACGCGGTATTTGTGCCGCTCATTGCAGCTGCCTTCTTCAAACATCACATCACCAGGATGCAGTGGGTTGCAGTGGGACTCGCAATCACAGGGACAGCGGTCCTCTCTCTCCATGGCTTTGCCTTAGGAAGAGGCGAATTTCTAGTTTTGATCGGCGCCCTCTTCTTTGCCCTGCACATTATCGGACTTGGCAGATGGAGCCCTGGCCGTGACCCTTACGCGCTCACCATGATTCAAATGGCCACGGTGGGTCTCTTAGCCTTTCTCGCCTCTCTCAAGAGCGGTTTTCATGCCCCGCATGATCATGGCGTCTGGGTCGTCGTGATCTACAGCGCGCTCCTCGCAAGTGCCTTCGCCTTCATAGTTCAAACCTGGGCCCAATCATTTATGTCAGCAACTGGCGTCGGGATTATTCTTACAACCGAATATATTTTTGCTGCGATCTTCGGGATCGCAATTGTGCACGAGCACCTCACTTGGAGAGTGCTTGTAGGTGGTGGATTGATGATGACCGGCGTGTACCTCGCAATCCTCTTTGAGGAACCTGTTGATCATGCCAATATTCCCAGCCATGAGAAGATAACCCCATGATTGATCTGCGCTCTGACACAGTTACGAAACCAAGTGATGCAATGCGCGCTGCAATGTCAGTGGCAGAAGTAGGCGATGATGTTTATGGTGATGATGTCACCGCGAATTCACTTGAAGAGCGAGTCGCCGCGCTCTTTGGTTTTGAAGCTGGACTCTTCACACCGACCGGCTCATTAGCCAATCAACTTGCCATTCGACAATTGGTAAAACCTGGAGAAGAGCTCATCACCGAAACTTTCTCCCACATTGTTCGCGCAGAACTTGGCGCAGGTGCGGCATTTAGTGGGATTACTACGCGCACGTGGGAGTCGCCTCGCGGCTCTCTCAAAGCGGCAGACCCACTACGAATCGCCCGACCTGACTCTGGTCCTTACCAAGTTTCAACAACCGCTATCGCTGTCGAAAATACTCACAACTTCGGTGGCGGAACCGTGCAACCTTTGGATGAGATCAAAGCCCTGCGCGCCGAGTCTCTCAAAATGGGACTCACCATGCATCTAGATGGCGCTCGAATCTGGAATGCTCATGTAGCAACTGGCGTCTCATTTGTTGAGTACGGCAAATATTTTGATACCGTCTCAGTCTGCTTCTCAAAAGGGCTCGGTGCTCCAGTCGGTTCAATGGTTCTATCCAACAAAGAACGCATCGCGAGCGCACGAATCTGGCGCAAGAGATACGGTGCAGGAATGCGACAGATCGGAATGCTCGCTGCCGCTGCGCACTTCGCACTCGACAATAACATTGAACGTTTGGCCGATGATCATGCCAACGCCACATCTCTCGCGAAAGCCGTTTCGGCAGTTGCCCCGAAGGTAGTTAATCCCGCTGAGGTTGAAACAAATATTGTCGTTTTGGATCTAACGGGGGCTAATGCAACTGCCGCTGAAATCAACGCTGAACTTAAAGCTGCCGGCATCCTGGCTAGTACGATCGGACCAACGACGCTTCGACTAGTTACTCACTTGGATGTCAGCGCAGCGGATATTGCGAAGGTAAATTCGGTGCTTCCTGAACTAGTGGAGCGCGCCTTCAAAGCGTAAGAGCTCCTCTTTAAAGTGCAGTCCATAGGCATAGTTGCCCAGTTCGCCGCCGGTTTTTACTACGCGATGACACGGAACGATCGGCGCAATGAGATTTCGTGCGCAGGCAGATCCAGCGGCGCGAACCGCATTAGGTGAACCAGCCCTATCTGCGAGCTCGGCATAACTCATGGTTTTGCCAGCAGGAATCTTGCGCATCACTTTCCAGACCGCTTGCGAGAATTCTGGCCCTGGTTGACGGACTTTGATCCCGTTTAAAGCGGCAAAATCTCCATCAAAATAATCTTTGATGAGATCGCTGATAATCGGAATCTCTTTCACCGCTTTAAACCCTAGGTCGTAGTCCGATTTATCCAAGCGGGCGCTGAGTTCGCGCAACGGTCCAAAGCCAGCAGCGAGCAAGACATGCTCGTGAGCGATTAATTGCAAAGAACCTACCGGCGTCTTCTGACTTGCGGTAAAGAGCATTAGCGAAGCGTATTTCAAGGATGGGCCAATAGATAGACCCCAAAAATCAATAACCTTTAACGGTCGCGCAACATCTCCGCTACTAAGAAGGCGAGTTCAAGAGATTGAGTGTGGTTCAGACGAGGATCGCAGGCGGTCTCGTAACGGTTGGCAAGGTCAGCCTCGGAGATCTGCTCTCCCCCGCCCACGCACTCAGTTACATCATCGCCAGTGAGCTCGATATGAATTCCACCAGGATGTGTTCCTAGAGCCTTGTGCACTTCAAAGAAGCCACGAACCTCATCGAGGACATCGTCAAAGCGACGGGTCTTGTAGCCGCTCGGCGCCTCGTAGGTATTGCCGTGCATCGGATCGCAGACCCACAGAACGAGAGCCCCAGATTCTGTAACAGCCTTTACCAACGCAGGAAGTTTCTCGCGCACTAATCCTGCTCCCATGCGAGTGATGAAGGTCAGACGACCTGGCTCATTATCTGGGTTGAGGATCTTGATCATGGTCAGCGCATCTTCAGGCGTTGACTTTGGTCCCAACTTAATTCCGATTGGATTGTGAATCTTTGCTGCGAAGTCCATATGCGCGCCGTCGAGTTGGCGAGTGCGCTCCCCTACCCAGACAAAGTGACCTGAAACATCGTAGGCATTTCCAGTACGCGAATCGATACGCGTGAGCGCCTTCTCGTATTCAAGGATGAGAGCCTCGTGGCTGGAATAAAAATCAACCTTCTTAAAACTTTCAGGATCAACTCCTGCAGATGTCATGAAATTTAAAGCGCGGCCGATCTCATTTGCCATCTGCTCATAGCGTTGACCAAAGCGAGGATCCGTTGCGAAACCTTTGTTCCACTCGTGTACTTGGCGCAGATCAGCAAAACCGCCTTGGGTGAAGGCGCGTACCAAATTGAGCGTGGCAGCCGAGGTGTTATAGACCTGAACCAGACGCTGCGGGTTTGGTTGGCGCGCTGCCTCAGTGAATTCGATGTCATTGACCGCATCGCCGCGGTACGCAGGAAGGGTTACTCCGTCGCGAGTCTCGCTGTCATTGCTGCGCGGCTTGGCAAACTGACCTGCCATGCGTCCCACCTTGATAACAGGTAAAGAGGAGGCATATTGCAGTACTGCAGCCATCTGCAGAATTGTCTTGATTCGATTTCGGATTGAATCAGCGGTTGCTGATGCGAAAGTCTCGGCGCAATCTCCACCTTGTAACCAGAATGCTCGGCCAGCTTGTGCCTCTGCGATCTTGGCCTTGAGGTTGTCACACTCACCAGCAAAGACAAGTGGGGGCAACTTCTTAAGTTCTGCAACGGCTTGGGCAACGGCGGCGCCATCGGCACCACCTGGCCACTGCGGTTGTTGCGCCGCGACAAGGCCAGGGGTGAACAAGGAATCGAGATTTGTCATGGAGTGAGCCTACGGAGATTAGAAGTCAGCGTGACGACTAATTATCCGAAGAAGACCTCAGCTTCCGCGTAACGTGAAGGATCTACCAACTTGAGTTCGCCGGTTGCTGATGCAAGTGGAACCATCTCAATCGATGTTCCATGCAACGCAGCCATTGTGCCCCAGTTGCCCTCGTGTGCAGCTGTAATTGCGGCGAGTCCAAAACGTGTTGAGAGAACTCGATCGAAGGCGGTTGGAGAACCTCCGCGTTGAATGTGTCCGAGCACAACTGTGCGAGTCTCGTGACCGGTCTTAGCCTCAATCTCCTGTGATAGCCATTCGCCGATACCAGAGAGCTTGACGTGACCGAAGGCATCAAGGGTCTGATCCTTAACCTTCATATCGCCATCTTGTGGAATTGCACCTTCAGCAATAACGATGATGGGAGCAAAGCCATCTGCGAAGCGGGAGTTAACCCAGGCCGCGACCTTGTCGGTTGAGAATTTAACTTCTGGGATCAAGACGGCTGCTGCGCCACCTGCGATACCTGCATGCAGAGCGATCCATCCAGCGTGGCGACCCATAACTTCTACAACGAGTGCGCGGTGGTGTGACTCTGCGGTCGTGTGCAGACGATCAATCGCTTCGACAGCAATATTTACTGAGGTATCAAATCCAAATGTGTAGTCGGTGTTGTTGAGGTCGTTATCGATTGTCTTTGGAACTCCGATGACCTTTACGCCGAGTGCATCGAGCTTTGTAGCAACGCCGAGAGTGTCTTCTCCGCCAATTGCGATCAGCGCATCAATGCCAAGCTTCTTCAGATTCTCTTGAATTCTCTCTACGCCACCCTCGATCTTGAAAGGGTTGGTGCGTGAGGAGCCAAGGATGGTTCCGCCCTTAGGCAAGATGCCTCGGGTTGTGTTCAGATCTAGGGTGGTGGTGAGGCCTTCTAGGGGGCCCTTCCAGCCATCGCGGAAGCCGACGAAGTCGTATCCGTACTCTTTAATTCCCTTACGGACTACCGCACGAATAACGCCATTGAGGCCGGGGCAATCTCCGCCACCTGTAAGAACACCAAAACGCATCTCTAACTCCAGTACTTAGGCTTAAATCTTGATTTTCGGGAATGGGCTCCCGCTGTGGTCAACGCTGACTGGCAGAGTCTACCCTTGCGCCATGACCCTTGTTGCAGGCGTGGACTCTTCGACCCAATCGATAAAAATCGTAATTCGAGAGGCGGAGAGCGGGGCGCTGATTCGCGAGGGGCGGGCTAGCCACCCCGATGGAACCGAGGTTGATCCCGAGCACTGGTGGCAGGGGTTACAAAAGGCGATCTCTGAGGCCGGCGGCCTCGAGGATGTAGCAGCAATCTCTGTAGGCGGACAGCAACACGGGCTGGTGGCACTAGATAGCCAGGGCACGGTCATTCGCCCAGCTCTTCTTTGGAATGACACCCGCTCGGCAGATGCCGCAGCCGACCTCAACCGTGAGGTCGGCGGAGGCCAAGCCATGGCCGATGCAGTCGGTTCGGTTCTGGTGGCTTCATTTACCGCGAGCAAAGTCCGCTGGATGGCCGATCATGAACCCGAGTTAGCCGCTCGCGTCGCAGCAATAGCACTTCCCCACGACTGGCTCTCCTGGAAATTGCAAGGCTCCCGGGATTTCTCGCAGCTCTTCACCGATCGTAGCGATGCTTCTGGCACTGGTTATTTTGATCCAACCACTTCAACGTATCGCCGCGATATCTTGGCTCGCGCAATAAAGAATGAGCGGGAAATTTATCTTCCGCGCATTGTTGCTGGCAATGAATTCGGCGGAGCAACTCGCAGCGGAGTGCAGATCGGCGCAGGAGCTGGTGACAATGCAGGAGCCGCCTTTGGAGTTCAAGCAACGACAGGTGATGTTGTTGTTTCACTCGGTACTAGTGGAACCGCGTTCTCAGTTTCTGCAACACCAACTCACGACGGATCTGGAGCGGTTGCCGGATTTGCCGATGTAACGGGAAATTATCTTCCGTTGGTCTGCACTCTGAACGCCGCGCGGATTCTAGATGCCGCCACTCGCATTCTCGGGGTGGATTTTGATCGACTCTCGACACTCGCCCTGAGCGCACCTGCAGGAGCACATGGTCTGACCCTGCTTCCATACTTTGAAGGAGAGCGCACGCCTAACCGACCTGATGCAACCGGTGTCTTTGCTGGAATGAATCTGACTAACTCCAATCCAGAGTGCATTGCTCGTGCCATGATCGAAGGAATGTTGTCCGGCTTAGCAGATGCAGTTGATGCGCTCTCGCAACTTGGAGTTTCGATCAATCGTATTTTCTTGGTCGGTGGAGCTGCAAAGAATCCCGCAGTAGGACATATTGCTTCAGCACTCTTTGGTCGTGAGGTAATAATCCCGCCTGCAGGTGAATACGTTGCAGATGGTGCCGCTCGCCAAGCAGCGTGGGCCTTATTAGGTCACGCCCCAGAATGGGATTTAGGTAAAGTCACGCACGTGCAAAGCGATCCAACCCCGCATGTTCTTGATAAGTACCGCACCCTGCGCGATGCAACAGTGAATTGGTAACTGGGTGAAGCGCGCAAGTTGGATTTACTTCGCCCTCGTAAGCGTGCTCTGGGGCGTGCCGTACTTATTTATTCGAGTCGCTGTAGCACCAGGTCAATTCACCCCCGCTTTCGTGGTCTTCTCGCGAGTAGCAATTGGAGCTGCACTGCTTATTCCCTATGCGATCAAACGCGGAGTACTTAAGCCGGCACTTCGTCAATGGAAGTGGATTGCTGCCTATGGGATACTAGAAATGGTTGGTCCCTGGGGCTTGATCAGCCAAGGTGAGACAAAGGTAAATTCAGGATTAGCAGCACTTCTTATTGCCACGGTCGCTATCTGGGCCACGATTCTCAATGGAGCACTCGGTGATAAAACCGTTTGGCACTCCACTCGCCTCATTGGCTTGGCAGTTGGATTTATCGGTATCTGCCTCGTGGTCGGTATTGAGAGCTTAAAAGGGAAGGTAAACGTAGTTGCGATCTTGATGTTGCTGCTGGCGGCGAT
>DAIOGE010000006.1:0-19555 GCA_036745375.1 Candidatus Nanopelagicaceae bacterium | reverse complement strand
CCTCTGGGTTATGAGCCCAGCGAGCTACCGAGCTGCTCCACCCCGCGTCGGTAGTTGAATCTTACGAGAAAACCGCCAATAACCCAAAACGAGGCTATTGGCGGTTAACTCGAACCAGTAAAAGTACTAGTAAAAGTACTACTTACCCTCAGCGGCGATCGCTGCGGCGATAGCGGCCTTGAGTTGGTTCTGTGCGACTCCATATGCGGCGAAATCATTGTTCTTAAGAGCGTTAACTCCAGCAGCATATGCACTCTTAATTTCTGCCAGCGCCTGCTTCAATGATGTTGTACCTGTAGTAGTGGTACCCGTTGAAACAGTTCCAGTAGATGTATTAATCGTTGCACCTGAACTTCCACCAAATACTTGGTTGAGTGCATCCTGCAGCGTATTTCCGAATCCAATTTGATCACCAAAGGAGACGAGAACTTTTTGCAGAAGTGGGAATGACGATGCGTTAGCTGTTGCACGTACATAGACCGGCTGCACATAGAGCAGACCACTTCCAACTGGAAGAGTCAACATGTTGCCGAGCACTACATCAGATCCTCCTTGACGTAACAAGGAGAGGGTCTGCGCAACATCAGGTTTCGCTTCAAAGTTCGAAGCCACCTGCGATGGTCCCGAGATATTTGTTGATCGCGGCAACTGAAGCACCGTGATCTTTCCGTAGTTAGGACCGGCGTCAGAATTTACTGCTGCAAACGCTGTGAGGTTCTGCCTGGTTCCGCGGGGAACGAATGAGGTAGAGAGCGAGAACGATGAGGTAGAAGAGCCTGGCAATTGCAAAGTCTGGTACGTAGGTGGCTGATTCTCGGCATTCGCACCGAGAGATGAAGGATCAGATGGAACCTTCCAGAAATCTTGTCCTCCGTAATACGCAGAGGCATTATCAACGTGATAGGTCGTCAAGATATCGCGCTGGACTTCAAATATTCCCTCGGGATAACGGATGTGCTGCAAGAGAGCAGGACTGATATCGCTCTTTGGAAGCACAGTTCCGGGATAAGCCTTGCTCCATGTCTTGAGCACTGGATCATTGGTATCCCATTGATAGAGGGTGACCGTTCCATCGTATGCATCAACGGTTGCCTTAACTGAGTTACGGATGTAATTGACGTTGACATTTGGTAGCGCAGTTACCGTAGAAGAGTTAGCGGTAACCGAGTTGCTTGTAGCGGTAGCCAAATTCTCAACTGCTGAGTATGGATAACCTGAAGATGTTGTGTATCCATCCACGATCCACAAGATCCTGCCATTTACAATCGCCGGATAAACATTGCCATCCAGGGTCAACCATGGAGCAACTTTTTGAACGCGATCGATTGGAGAGCGGTTGTAAAGAATCTTGGAATCCTTGTTGATCAAGTTGGATAACAAGATCTGTTGATCCTTGTACTTGATCGCGAAGAGAAGTCGGGTGAGCAAACTTCCCATTGGTACCCCACCCTTACCTGCATAGGTGTAGTTCTGTTGGCCGTTTGCTTGCGAATCATCGGGATAATCCAGCTCGTTTGGAGTGCTCTTAGCAGAGCCACCAACGATGGAGTATCCGGGAACATTCTCACCAAAGTAGATGCGAGGTTGGAAGGTACCAAGTCCATTAGATGGTGGAATATTTCCGACGGTAAAACTTGGCTTTCCATCTGAATCTACGACATTGGTAGGGGCTGCAACAAAGCCAAATCCATGGGTGTAGACCAAGTGATCGTTAATCCAGTTTTGCGCCGGTGAGCCTGCAATGTTGAGTTCACGAACTGCAACGACCATATCTTGCTTCTTGCCATTGATCGTGTAGCGATCAACATCGAGAGCATCTGGGAAGGTGTAGTACGGCTTGATCTGTTGCAACTGTCTAAAGGTTGCGGAGAGAACATCTGGATCTAGCAGACGTGCATTAGAGATATTTGAGGTGTCATTGGCGAGCTGCCCTGGCTGGGTCGAAATAATCGCCGGATAATCCTTGATGGTGACATTAGATAAGCCGTAGGCAGCGCGGGTTGCATCGATATTGCGCTGAATATATGGAGCTTCCTTGTTGGACTCACTTGGCTTAACCGTAAATTGCTGAATAAATGCGGGATAGATACCTGCGATCAGAAGTGAAGAGACAACCATCAAGACAACGCCTGCTGCTGGCAAAACCCACGAGCGGCGCACAATGTTGGCAAAGAAGAGCAGCGCACAAATTACTGCGATGCCGGCCAAGATTGCTTTTGCAGGTAAGAGTGCATTGACATCGGTATATCCAAGTCCAGTGAAGAGACTGCCTTGGTGAAGAGCAAGGTCATAACGATCGAACCAATATGCAACGGCCTTGATTAGGACAAGAACACCCAGAAGTACGGATAGCTGAACACGCGCTGCAACAGTGGTTCTATCTTGACTTACCTGAGGACGAATTCCTCCATAGACATAATGAATTCCAACAGTGGCAACCAAGGTGATCAAGATTGTTGAGATTCCCCAACTTATAAGGGACTCATACATTGGCAACTTGAAAGCAAAGAACGAGATATCAAGATGGAACTGCGGATCTTTTGTTCCAAAGTTTGTCGAATTCTTAAATTGCAACCAGGTCTGCCACAACTTCGCACCAGATGTTCCAGCGAACCAGAAGAGAGCAACGGCGATCGCACCTACTACATAACGCTTGATTGGTTCGATCTGTCCGCGGTAGCGCTCTAAATTATCTGGCTCAACAGAGACAGGAACATAAATGGGACGACGTCGATAGGCGATGGCGATATTAGAGGTAATAAAGAGTGAGGTAATTAAACCGAAGGCGACAAAGAGCTCAATCTTGGTGACTAGAGTCTTGCTCCAAACGCTCGTGAAGTTAACTGAGCGGAACCATAAGAGATCGGTATAAAAGCCAGTGAGTGAAACCAAAATTGCGATGATTACTATCAGGGCGATGACTACATAGCCGATAGGACCAGGTCCCCGACGTTCTCCAGGGGCCCGAGGTGGGCGTGGAGGTCTAGCGTTGTTGAATGGGTTATTGGGAAACTGGAAAGAACTCATGGAAATACTCTAGTGCTCGGAATTAGGCTCCCGGAGAGTCTGCTGGAATAGGTGGAACTTATTAACCGAGCGATTAGTCTCATTGTCGAACTTATCCTTGAATTTTGAGGTCCACAGGACATATCCAATAGCAATGCTGACCAATACCACAGGTACTACCCACCAGATCAGCGCGGCAAAGGCGGTTGAGGTGGCGTGGCTCGTTGCAGCCTCCACAAACTTCGCGGTCATGATCACAAGCCCACTTTAACCCAATTCACCTTTACATTCAGATTTAGCTGCTCAGCGTGCTTCAGGTCTTATTTCAAGTCTTGCTTGAGCTCTTTATTCTGGCGCGAACCCAGGTTTCGGTGCACTAGCGAGCCCAGTGGCTTATCTAAACTTCTCCGTAGAGGACGAAATCAAGTTAGAAAATCGGGAAGTAAATTTGCTTCAAAGTTGTTCTTTTACGTACGAGCGCTACGAGCGCTCGCGCGTAATTTCTCAGGATAGAAGGTAGGCGACGTGAGCGGTTTTGGATTCTTCCCTAACGATGGCTTCTTCAACGCTGGCACCGCAGGCGGACCAGGAACTCCGATGCTTCAACCAGTTGTCATGCGAGATGCTGCACGTGCATTTCTGGCAACTCACAGCGATCTACCAGTCGGGCAAGATGATGCCCGCAAAGCAAAAGAGGCGATCGATATCGCCAATACCTGGATCGAAAGTTTTACCCAATTTCCCGCCACCGTTTCTAACTCAGATGTGGCATGGACGAGAAGAGATTGGATCGACCAATCTGTTAATGGTTGGCAGAAGTTAGTTGAACCACTTGCCGAAGGAATGGTCGATGCTCTTGGCAAAGTACTCAAGGAGATGGGCCCTGAAGTAGAAGAAGCTACTGCTGGAATTCCTGGTGCTGAGGCAGCCTTCCTACCAGTCATGCGCAATTTCATGGGTCAATTAATTGCAACACAACTTGGGCAATCGATCGGCACACTCTCGATTAGGTTGACCGGTTCACAAGATGCCGCAATCCCCCTCTTCGAGAAATCTGGGGCGCATCTGATTCCGCAGAACATTGCGATCTGGGGTGAGGGTCTTGAAATTCCTGAGCAAGAGATTGCAATTTATATGGCGCTGCGAGAGGTAGCAGCCCAACGTCTCTTCGCCCATACGCCGTGGTTGGCCGGATATATCCGCGAACTTATTCAAAGTTTTGGAAGTGGAATCACTGTCGATATTGAGGCAATTCAACGCCAAGCTGAGAGCGCAATGAGCTCCGGTGAGTTGGATATCAATAATCCAGAGTCCATCACCCTCGCTATCAATCAAGGCATGTTTCAACCAGAACAGAGTCCTGCCCAAAGCGCAGCCCTCGCAAAACTTGAGACAACTTTCGCTCTTATCGAAGGCTGGATTGACCACATCACTCATCTTGCGGCAGCAGATCGACTCCCATCACTTGCTGCACTTCAAGAGAGTTATCGTCGCGCACGCATTGAAAGCGCGCCTACACAACAGCTCTTTGCGATGTTGCTGGGTCTGCATATTTCGCCTCGTCTAACACGTGAGTGCTCACAATTTTGGAGTGAGATTTATTCCATCAGTGGCGGAGCAGAGGGCAATATTGAAAGCGGAATTGAGGTACGCGATCACCGCTGGGAAGATTCTGCTTTGCTACCAACTGCGCAAGATCTACACGATCCTGCAGCGTTCTTGGCAAGCACTACCGTTCCTGATGATCTCTCAGGTTTGATTTAATTTAACTCTCAACAATTTGGGATTTCACTCAACAATAAAAAGCCAAATCCCCGGCCGCACGATTTGATGTCTGCCTTCCCCTTGCCTACATCAAACGGTTATCCGAGGACTTGGTGAGTGAAACTTATGCTAACTAGCCACGAATACCAAAAAGAAATGCCAGAATTCGCATAAATAACTGTTGATAAATCTGTGGAGAAACGGGGGATAACTCGTGGAATCGGTGGACAATTTTCAACAGGTCTCCCTCTTTGAAGATAGCCTCCCGGGAATGATCAGCGAGCCAGCAAAGAGCCAGAAGTTTCTACGGAGCAAAGCCCTCCCCGACAATCTTCCGGAGTTCCGCGTTATACGAAGTACTCGGCGCAAAAGAAGTATTAGCGCATTACGTCAAAATGGAATTATTGAGATTCACATTCCGGACCGCATGAGCCGTAAGGATGAATATGCCATCATCCCCGAGATGATCGAGATCGTGCTCCGTCGCGAGGCTAAGAGCCGTTCCAGTGATGAGATGTTGGGCGAGATGGCTGCCGATCTTCTTGCGCGCTACCTCCCTGATTTCCACGATCGGCCAACGGCGATTACCTGGCGCTCAATGCGCGAGCGTTGGGGTTCTTGTACGACCAGCGATGGAACTATTCGGATCTCCCTCCGACTCAACTCCGCTCCCTCATACGTAATCGGCTGTGTGCTCTTTCATGAGCTGATCCACCTGCGCGTGCCAGGCCATGGCCGCGACTTCTACGAGTACCTCGAGCGCTATCCCGATAAAGATCGGGCAGAGGCCTTCCTAGAGGGATTTGAGGCTGGTCTATCGATCGCCCCCGAGGCGATTACCTCCGCCTAAGGGCGGCGAGAAAAATTCGGACATATCGCCCTTATCCCGCCAATATCCCCTCAAGAAAGCAGAACTTCACGCTTAATTGAGCGTCAAATCCCCCCACTAACGCTCTACGCGGGTATCGTGCTCTTGTACGCACGCTCGCTATGGGAGGCTCCCGAAGCTTTGAGCGTGTGACGATTGGGGGTCAGCATGGCTGAAGAATATAAAGGCGAGGCCTACTGCGTTAAGTGCAAAGAGAAGCGGTCCTTCGAAGGTCATGTAAAGGTTTCAGAATCTGGTCGCCGTATGGCACAGGGAATCTGCCCTGTATGTGGCACTAAGGTCAACCGAATCTTGGGCAAGGCGTAATAACTCTGCTCCACACTTGTGATTAAACAAGTGTTCTTAAACAAGTAGGAAAGTAAAGCAAAAGCTCGGATCACCCCCACCATCAGCGTGGGGGTGATTTTTTTATCCCCAGATTTGTCGCGCTCTGACACCGTGCCGAGATTTCACGCCATTCTTCGCTGGTGTCTTCACGAGAGCGCGCTCGCTACCTCAGATTAAAAACTGGAGTCAGCCTGACTCCACATCAGGGAGATTATCTATTGGGTCTGCCCCACCGAGGACTGCTTATTACCGATCGCATGCAGGTGCAGATTGCTCGCGCGTGTGATGGAAGCAAGCGATCTGAAGAGATTGCGGCAGGACTCCTCTGTGGGCTCAGTGAAGTTCAAAATTTCGCAGAATTCTTACGGAGTGAAGGCTTTCTTGAAGAACTGGCGGAAGCAGTGACGATTGACTCCCCCGATCTCAGCACGGATTTAATTCGACACCGAACCGATATCGAGAACTCTCTGCTCACGCACCGGCCTGGGAGATCCGACGGTGGTCGACACGAATTTGAGTCGCGGAGCGCCGCAACAATATTGATCTCAGGTGAGAATCGGTTGGCACGAAATCTCTTGGTCGCGCTTCACGCCTCAGGATTTACAAATACTCGATTGATAATGCGGGGAAACTTAGCGCCTCGCCTCACAGCAAGTGATGTTTGTGGGCTGGTTGTTGGCAATGATGATTTAGGAAAATTACGTTCAGAATTTACCGCGGAGATTATTCGCAACGCTCAAATAACGAGAAGTGCAGTTGCTGCTAAAGCGCAACCAGATTTAATAATTTCGACCGTACCGATTGAGTGGGATTACGTCCAACGTTGGATGAGCGAGGGTTCAGCTCACCTGCACATTAATTCGTTGATTGGAGCAGAGATCGAGGTCGGTCCGTTAGTACTTCCTGGGCAGACGCCCTGCTTACGGTGCGTGACTCTTATTAAACGCGACAACGGCACCAACATTGATCGCGAGTTCGTGCGCTCAGAACTTCCTAGCGCAGCGGTAGCTTTTATAACTGGAGTTGTAGCCCTAAACGTCGGGGATTATTTCGCCACCGGAAAATCCCCGTTGCGTGCCGCTTCTTACTGGTATGACTTGTTGAATCCGATGCGTTCGCCAGAAGTACGCCATTGGAACTTTCATCCGCAGTGCGGGTGTCAATAACGTTTAACGTACTAACTGGCGAGCGCTTCATCTTCATCTTCCTCTCGTACTTGAACAGGGGTGATGCGTGGACGACCTACCGTGCGCTTTGCTGCCACGATCTGACCTTCCACAAACAACTCTCCGCCCCAGACTCCGCATGGCTCCTGCCTTGAGAGTGCGCCCTCTAAACAGGCAGCTTTCATAGGGCATGCACCGCAGAGCGATTTTGCTAGCGCCACACGCGGTGGTGCTTCATCGAAGAAGAGCTCTGGGTCTGCGGTGTGACAAGGAAGAGATATATCTCCCGTTACATCGCTTAGCCCAATCTTCTCCCCGTCAGCCCATCCTGGAACTAACAGTTCACTAAAGAGAACAGCCATTGTTCTCGCCTCCTTACTTTCTACTCGGTTATCCATTTCCTTGCCTTGTGCTCCTTGCAACTTGTCTTTTACCTCGATCGAAAGATCTGGGTAAAAGAAAAGGACCGCTCATCCGATTGGATGGCGGTCCCTGGTGGGTCTCTTCGATTTATCGAATAGAACTCCAGGTTCCGCGCAGTCCATAGGCTGCAAAATTCTTGGTTGCCCAGAACTTGGCCGCTGTGGCATGAGCGTGATTTGTATATGTTGCTGGTGTGGCGAGGGCAGCCGAAATTACAGCGCGTTGTGCGCTGGTTTCGCGTTGTGTCATAGACACATCTGCCTCCTCTTGCCGTCTAATCGCTGCCAATCTGGCAGTTGCACAAGGGTAGGGGGCGCAGCCTCCGCCGCGCAACCTAATTGAAGTTAATTAATTCTGAGTCGAAAGTAGGGGGCCGAGGAACTCGCTTGGCTCCCCCGTATAGCTTAGGTGAACCGTGCGCTTGGCCCGAGTGAGCCCCACGTAGAAAAGGCGGCGCTCCTCCTCTATATCGCTGGCATTTGCAATGGGTAGCGCGCCGTCACTGACCCCAACGAGGAAGACGTGGTCCCATTCCAGACCTTTAGCGGCGTGCAGAGTCGATAGGACAACTCCTGGGAGCGTCGGCGGGTTGTTCTGTTCGGCCCGATCTTCAAGTTCGCGCAGAAAAGCCCTGAGATTTGGCGCTCCGGCCTCTTTTAGCTGCTTTCCCAGGGTGAGGAAGGCTCGCACGTAATCGGCGCTACCGAAAGGTCGCAATACAGATTCCAAATCATGGAACCAATCGTTCTCTTCACTCGGCAGCACCGAGGCGCTACGAATAACGCGCATCGCATCACGGACATCGGTCCGGTCAAAGAATCGCTCACTATTTTTTAATTGAGTCTCGATGCCAGCGTTCTTGAGAGCGGACTCGAAGGGATCAAGAGCTGTATTGGTGCGAGCCAAAATTGCGATATCAGAGTGAGTTTTTCCAAGCGCAGAAATTCTTTGAACGACAGCGTTGACCTCAGCGCTAGTTGAGTGGAATGAGGTGAGCTCCAATTTCTCGCCGCGCTCATTTACAGAGGTCAGCTCATGGTCGTGGTTACCACTTCCCTCTTTGAGAATGCGATTAGCAAGTTCAATAATCTCTGGAGTTGAGCGATAGCCACGAGTCAAACGCACAACAGGTGCTTGCGGATAGCGATGGGTAAATGCCAGCAGAAATTCTGATGTTGCTCCGGCGAAGGTGTAAATCGTCTGAGCGGCATCACCTACAACGCAGATGTCATTGCGATTGCCAAGCCATAGATTGAGCAAACGTTGTTGCAATGGCGAAACATCTTGATATTCATCAACGGTGAAATAACGATATTGATCACGGACTCTCTCGCGGACATCGCGATCTTCTTCCAGCATTCCAACGGTTAGAAGCAAGACATCTTCAAAATCAATGATCCGCTCTTGATGCTTAAGAGTTTCATAGGCTTGATAGACCTTGGCGACCTCCGCAAAGTTCTCCTTATCAGGGCGACCATTGGGAATACGCAGTGATCGACCTGCACCAAGTGCCTCTTCAACATAATCACTCGGCGCGGTCTGTAGAGATTTAGCCCATTCAATCTCCCCGCTAATTTCACGGAGGGTGGCGACTCCCGGAACGAGTGAGGTATCGCTACGCGCCATCGCATCGCCCAAGAAACTTCCCTTTGTTGTCAGCAATTTGGGAAAGCTGCCGCCAAATGAATATGGCCAGAAATACATGAGTTGCTTGAGGGCGGCAGAGTGAAATGTGCGTGCGGTCGCGTTGGGAACGCCCAAGGTGCGAAGCCGGGCTCGCATCTCGCCAGCAGCACGCGCGGTAAAAGTGAGGGCAAGCGTCTTGGTGGGGTCAGTTACTCCCGCTGCAACTGCGTAAGCGATTCGGTGGGTAATCACACGCGTTTTACCTGTACCTGCTCCTGCGATTATGCAGAGCGGGCCTCGAATAGTTGTTACAGCGACGCGTTGCTCTGGATCGAGCCCTTCCAAAATTGCATCAAGTTCCATGGTGCGCTCGTTAACGCCAAGTTTCGGCGCCAGGAAGTGGGGGGCGGTCTGCGCCATACCAAGCCTGAATCATGGCGCGGGCGACGCTTATGGAAGGTGGCAGGAGCAGAGTTCCCTCGGTAATTGCGGCGTATAAGTCATTACGGGTGAACCAGCGAATTTCTACGATCTCTTCCCCATCGGCCCGGGCATTCTCCGGATCTTGAATGGTCGCTTCGAATGCGATCATCAAAGATTGTGGGAAGGGCCATGGTTGTGAGCCCAGATAATGAATATCTGCAACGGCAACGCCCGCCTCTTCAAAGACCTCGCGGACGACGCATTGTTCAAATGATTCGCCTGCCTCCACAAATCCAGCAAAGGTGGAGAAGCGATGCTCCGGCCAGACTCCCTGTCGTCCTAAAAGGATCCGATCATCTTTATCTTTTACCAAAACGATTATTGCTGGATCAGTTCGCGGGTAGAGCTCGTGCTCAGTGGCGCAGCGGCGCACTGATCCACCGAGAGCTGGTGAAGTCGGCAGACCACATTGACCGCAGTAAGGGCTCTTGTGGTGCCAGAGCGCAACAGCTTGCCCGTGAACCGCAAGTCCAATCTCTAGATTGCTGAGTTCAGAACTTATTTCGCGCAGAGTCTTGTATTCCTCATCTGCTCCGATATTTGTCTCAGAACACCATAGGAAGAAAAAATCCCCCTCGCGCTCGCCCAGAAAAATTCTCTCCCCCACACCGCTGATCTGATCTGCTTTAAGCAGTGCCAAGCCGGTTCCACGCGTGAAGAATTCGCTTCCATTAAAGTGAATTATCGAAGCGCTCTGCCAGGCGGATTCAAGGGCTGAGGCATCGCTTCGAATATGCGCGGCGCGATCAACCGTGGAGCGTGAAAGAGGTAAATTTAAAATTTCCATCAGGAGGCGACCCTACTAGCCTGAGCCAATGAAGGTCATCTCATGGAATATCTTTAACGGGCAGGCTGCCAACCCGATGCTGCCCGTGCCGCCGCTGGCGCAATCGATCCGGGATGCCATTGCAAGCGTTGAGGCCGACGTTCTTGCCGTACAAGAAGTTGATGAGAAGCAACCTCGATCTGGTTCTGTCCACCAGATGGAGATTGTCGCCGAGGCTATGGGTGCTCCCTATTGGGGCTACGCGCGCGCTGTAATCGGAACTCCGGGATTTGGATGGCGTAAACCCACTGAGGCGGAGAAAATCATTCACTCTGACTCTGATCAGCCTGGTTACGGAATTGGACTTGCCTCGCGGATACCCGTGAAGGCTTGGCATCGAATGGATCTACCGGCTTCTTGGTTTGGCATGGCCCTTGCCTACCCCACCGATAAAGGCTTTCGCTTGAAATACGCCAAAGATGAACCACGTGTAGCAATCATTGCGGAACTTGAAAATGGCTTCACGATTGCGGCCACACATCTATCGTTCGTTCCCTTTTGGAACTTCTATCAACTCCGCAAATTGATGCGCTTTATGAAGAAGCTACCTGGCGAACATCTGATCATTGGCGATATCAACTTGCCGTGGGATATTCCGCGCCGTTACACCTCATGGCAATCATTGGTGAGCAAGAAAACTTTTCCAGCATATAAACCCTCACTGCAATTTGATTACATCTTGTCAAAGAGAAAATTGCGCGCCACTGAAATATCAATTCCGCTATCGCCGATGAGCGATCACCTACCGATAGGCGTGGAAATTTCTCTAGAGTAGTTCAACGGAATTAATGATCGCTGCGATCTCATCTTCGGTAGAAAGGCTTTCGCGGTAGATAGTCTGCTGATCAGCCACGTAATGGAATGCCGCTTTTATGTTCTCGATTGGAATATTGTGCAACTTCGAATAAGCCAATCGATACATCGCTAACTGGATTGTGGCACTTTCCAGTTGGTCGCCCTCTTTCATGCGACCAGTCTTCCAATCGACAACGGTATAGATCTCTCCATCTCTGTAAACGGCATCGATGCGGCCGCGAATAACAATCCCAGCAATAACAGTTTCAAAACCGCTCTCGATCTCGATAGGGGTTCGGTGAGCCCACTCACTCGCCAGCCACTTGTTCTGCAACTCCTCAAGTGCGACATCGGTTTTGAGACCAGGTTCTAAATCCTCATCGTCAAAGAGGGTCTGGAGTTCAAACTGACGCTCCACCCAGGTGTGGAATTGAGTTCCACGTGCCGCACTTGTATCAAGGTGGCGCGGCATAGGCCGGCGAATAGAGAGCGCTAATTGCTCTGGATCTTCCCGCAAGGCAACGAGAGTAGAGACAGAGAGCCGCTGCGGTAGATAAATAGGCTCGATCTCTTGACCTCGCTGGGCTTCGGCGATGAGAGCCTTGGCATCAACGAGATACTGCGCCTTTTCAGTATCAGTTTGGCGTGCTAACTCGGCCTCTATATCCAAAGCAGATGCGCCTTCGACAATCTGTGCAGAGTGTTGAATAGCAGCTGCCCTAGCACTGGGGGCGGGCCATGTTGTTGAGATCTCCTCTGCAAGAGCCGGATTCTCTTCAGGTAGATCTGCTCGATGCACAATCCCCTCAGCATGGTTCTCTTCTAAGAAGGTATGCAGCAGTGAGAAGAGTTCGGATTCACCACGCGCGCTCTTGCCTTCGCGGAACCACGATGCGGTTCCGAGCAGATGAGTTTTAGCCCGCGTAAATGCCACATACCCAAGCCGCAACTCCTCCAAGCGACGACGCTCCTTTTGAACATCTTCGAATGCAACCATCGCACTACTCACCGCGCTAGCTTTTAAAGCATCATCACCGGTAGGGAATTCGAAATCCTTAAATTGGTTACGATCTTGGCGAAGTTCTATTGGCAGCGAACCTGAGTACTTGATCCAAGAATCAGATCTACCTGAGGTGTTTGGAAAAACACCTTGAACTAATCCGGGCACTGCAACAACGTCCCACTCCGCACCTTTGGCTGCGTGGATAGTGAGAATTTGTACTGCGGTGTTGCTCGCGGTAACCGATACCGGCTTTAATCCGCCCTCTCTCACTTCAGCGGTCTCTAGCCAGTGCAGAAATGCGGAAATGGTGCCGCCAGTACGAGCGAAGGTCGCGGCTTCATCTAAGAATTTATCGAGATGGCGCCTGCCAGATTGCCAACCGTCGCGGACTAAGGTTTCCACATCAAGACCAAGAAAGCGTTCAACTTCTTGAATTTGATCTGTAATAGATCCCGTCATTATTCGGCGCAGGATCTGCAAATCGGTAGAGAACTCAAGCAACCGCTCAAAACCCACCGATGAGAATTCATTGCGAGGCGCCTCGCTAATCAGCTCGAGAGCCTCGATGATTGAACCGATCGCAAAATCGTTGGATTCAAGGTTCTCTTCAATTCCGGATTCAAGAATCTGTTCCAAGCGATCACTCTGCTGCATATTGGATCTGCGCGCAATTGTTCGCGAATACGAACCGAGCGCCGCTAAATCCTTAGGGCCAAGGGCCAGACGTGGACCGACTAACAATCGCGCCAGAGCGGTACCCGCATCGGGGAAGGTCAACAAGCGAAGAACTGCGATTATGTCTGCGATCTCGGGAATATGAATTAAACCGCTAAGACCGATAACCTCAACGGGAACGTTCTTCTCACGCAGAGCGCTCTCAATAAGCGGTATGTAACTCTTAACTCGCACAAGTACCGCAAAAGTGGAGCGATCCTCAACGCTCTGCGCGATTCGAGAAGGGTTGTGCCAAAGCTCTGCAAAGTAATCGGCAATTGCAGCCGCCTCATCGGCTGGAGTTACATAGAGTCCGCAGGAGAGTTGCCCGGTGCCGGCCCCAGGACGAGGTTGCAATACCTTGACTTGAGGATGCGAAGTAGCAACGGCACCAATATGACTTACAACTCGGTTGGCAAAATCCAAGATCCGAGTCTCATTGCGCCAGGTAGTTAAGAGATCAAACTCTAAGCAGTTGCGGAAATTCTGTACTGGATCGCCAAACTTCTCTTTGAATGTTCCCATTGTTTCGGCGCTTGCCCCGCGCCACCCATAGATCGCCTGATTGGGATCCCCCACTGCGCTTACGCAATGTTGTTCGTGCCCATGACCATTGCCGAAAAGTGAAGACAAGAACCTCACCTGTGATTCAGAGGTATCTTGATACTCATCCAAAATAACTACCTTGTATTTGGCGCGTTCGATCTCAGAAATTTCAGGAAGCGCCTCTGCGAGTTTTGCTGCGTATGACATCTGGTCATTAAAGGTGAGTTGACCGTTTTCGAACCTAGTCTGATCTACTCGCTCCACCATGGGCAGGATTGATAACCGTTCATTAACAATTTCCAGAGCGGTACGAACCATCTCGTTACCTGGCTTAGGAACTGCTTCCAATCGAGCGCGGAATTTCTCGGTGTACTCACGAACATCAGCGATGCTCGCCTTGTGTTCACCGATCTCACCAGAGAGTGACATGACAGCGTCGACAATGAAGTCAGGTTTGTGTCGCGAAATGCTGTACTCAACCTCATCAAAACTATTGACGATGGTGTCGGTCAATTGCCATGCAGCTGCTTCTCCGAGCGGTTCGCCATCTGTATCGATGCCCATGCGAATGCCATGTTCGCTCAACGTTCGACCCGCGTAGGAGTGGTAGGTGGCAACATCTACTGAAATATCGAGCGGGAGATCTCCGGTTTGTTTAAACCAATCGGGCCGGGCGCGGCGCAGTTGTGAGAGCCTCTCGCGAACACGGCGACTCAACTCCCCGGCTGCTTTGCGGGTAAAGGTAAGTCCCAAGATCTCTTGCGGGGTGACAACCCCATTGACCACCAACCAGAGCACCCGTTGAGTCATAGTCTCGGTCTTGCCAGAGCCGGCGCCAGCAACAATAACTGAGGGCCCAAAGTGCCTGGATTCAATGATTCGCCGCTGTTCCTCAGTCGGACGCTTGATGGAGCCATCGGGAGCAACTAGCGCCTCAGCGATTTGTAGAGCAGTACGCTCATTATCAAGATGAATCACTCCGGCAATAATTGTGGCGCTCATGGCTCGATCACGCTCCTGCCTTCAGATTGAAGCGGGCAGAGAGCTCTCACTTGGCAGGTAGAGCAGCGATCGTTGATTACTGCCTTAAAGGTAGCCGCAGTCATCTCTTCCGCGGTTTGACGCAACTCCGCCTCAACCGCAACCGGATCGATCGGCGATTGATTAATGGTGGCAATCTCAATGGTCTTCTTCTTGAGATAGAGCATGCCGGCGCCAGACACGGATGCATCGTCGGGAAGATCGGTAAATCCACCTGCGAGCAGACCTAACTGATAGGCAGAGAGTTGTTTGTTCTCTTCAATCTCACTTTTAGAGGTGACGGGTGTACCGGTCTTGAGATCAACAATGAAGTACTCGCCACTTTCAATGTCGCGCTCCAGACGATCTACAGATCCGCGAAGCACCGCTCTTCCAAAGGCAACTTCAAAATCTTTTTCGACAGCCACAAGTTCGCGTCGCTTGCGATTTGAACTATCCCACTCGAAGAATCGCTCCAGCATACGAAGCGCCTCTTTAAGTTGCTCTTCTTTAAACCAACCAATATTTTGATTGACCACAGGCCAGGCTTCAGTGAGTTGAACTTTGACTTCTTCAAAGGTCAGATCTGGATTCGCAAATACCTGTGCAGCAAGGAAGTGAATCGAAACTCCTAGTAACTGTGCCTCCGAATCTGCATCCTTGGCGCCAGAGCGCTCCAGAAACCATTTGAGTCCGCAATCACTAAAAGATGAGAGTGAACTTGGCGAGATGTGTACTTGCTCATCTGGTGCTGCCACCGGCTCATCGCTGCTAAGAGGCAGATTTCCCATCCAGGTTGAAGGATCGGCGCTCATTACTCCAGATTGACTTAATGTGCGCAGGATCTGTGCGTTATAACGTGCACTCTCTTCATCCTTAGGGGCTAATAGTTCGCGGCGAAGTGAAGCCACCAGCGCCTGGGTTGTGATCTGGCGATTAAGTGGGGTGAAATATTTATCGCTACTTCCTCCACGAATCGCCTCGAAGAGCTCTTCGAAATATCGCGAAGGTTCTGAGTCCTCTTCCGCAAAGGCGGTAATAAGCAATTTCTTCTTAGCGCGGGAGAGCGCGACGTAAAGTAAGCGTCGCTCATCTTCTGCCAAGCCAGCCGCCGCTGAGGCAGAGATCTCGGAGCGATTGGTAAGCCCGCTTCGAAAGGCCTCCACTAGCCGCTCGCTTCCAAGAAGTGATCCGCGCGCTTTGAGATTTGGCCAGATCCCATCTTGAAGCCCCGTTACAACGACAAATTCCCACTCCAACCCCTTGGCGGAGTGCGCGGTGGTAATGGTTACTACCTCTTCGCGTTGGGCGGTAGAGGTAATCACATCGCTCTGGATCCGCTCGTTCATAAGTTGGGTAATAAAAAGCGAAGGATCGGCGCCGATGTTACGTTCGCTAAAGCGCTGTGCGGATTCGAAGAGTTGCATCATGGCATCGAGATCGCGATCCGCCTGCGCCCCTCGAAATCCGCCATAGAGGGCTCTTTCGCGCCAAACATAAGAAAGTTTGCTTCCCTCGTAATTAACCGCTGACTGCCAGATGGCCCAGAGTAAGTCAGCAATATCAGATGAGCGTGTTAATGCTTGGCGACCTACTTTGATTAAATCATTGATGCGCTTGAGTGGAGCGATCTGTTCCCAAGGAAGGGGCGCAGTCGGTTCGGTAAGCGCGTCGATCATCATCTCGGTGGTGGAACGAAGTTCGGTCCGCACTTTTGCAAAGGCAAGACGAATCTGTCGCAGTTCTAGAGAATCAGACCCACCGAATTCAGAGAGAAGTAATTCTTCAAGCGCTGGCCAATCAGAAGTGCTCAAAGGATCTGTGCGAAGTGAAATTTCTGCAATAAGAAGAATAGGTCTTATAGCGGGATTATCTGCCAAGGCGATCGAGCTGGCGTCGACAGCGGTTGGAATCCCCGATTGCGCAAAGGCACGTTGCAATGCGCTGACATCGGCGCCAGGGCTACGCAGAATCACTGCCATCTTGGACCATGGCAGGCCCTGTTGTAGATGCGCAGCACGTAGCTCATTCGCAATGTACTGCGCTGATTCACTGCGGGAGCGCAATTTTGCAATGTTAATAATTTGTGGATCTGGTGTTAAGAGGTTACCCACCTGGGCATCGGCGCGTGATCGTGTGGGTGAGTTCTGGCGGAAAGAATGTGCCACCATAGAAGTTAAATCAAAAATTGCGGGATGGGATCTGAAGTTTTCTCTGAGCACGACTGATTGATCGGCAAAAGTTTCTACGGCAGCGATGAGGCCATCTGGATCTGCTCCCCTAAATCGACCAATCGCAGAATCTGGATCCGCGTAGATCACTAAATCTTTGGGTGCGAGTAGTTGCAATAATTTTCTTTGGGCGTGATCGCTCTCCTGAAATTCATCGACAATCATTGTCTGAAAACGTTTGCGGAAAAACTGCAGCCGCGTCGGATCGCTCTCGAGAAGAGCAATCGCCTCCACGATGATCGCACTGGGATCGATTCGGACTAGTCGCTCCCCCACCGTCGCGCTCTGTAATTCGTTTGCCCCAAAGTACGAAGCCCAGAAATGAGCGGCTCCATCCCAATACTTTTCATTGAGTTTGCTGCCCCACGCCCGAAGATCTGCGGCAGTCAACCCCAACTCAGTAGCGCGCAAAATCAGATCGCGAATCTCGCGGACAAATCCCCGAGTGCCTATCGCCTGTGACAACTCTGGATGCCACGGAATCTGTACATGTTCGCTCTGCAACATCTGCGCGATGGCAGCATCTTGCTCCGCGCCGGAGACTAGAACGTAACGGGTATTTTCTGCCGCTAGCTTCTCATTGAGAATTGAAAATGCCAGAGCGTGAAAGGTGCGAGCTAAGGGTTCAAATGAGGTCGAGCCAGCGCGTAAGGCGATCGCATCGCGTAGCTCTGAGGCCCGCTCCCGACCATAGGTCAGGATCAAGATCGAATTGGGGTCGACTCCGCTCTGAACTCGAGCAATAACTGATTGGATAAGAGTGGCGGTCTTTCCTGTGCCTGGTCCCCCATAAACGACCAACGGAGTGTCGCGGTGAGCAATAACCTGACTTTGGGCTGCGGAAAAAGTAAAGGTTGGCTCCGGCGTGATCCGCCGAACCAACCTCAACTTCTTCGAAACCTTGGTCATGACGCTATCTAACCCTTTTGGGGTGACATCACCATGAATTTACGGCTAGATACCCAGCCGAGTCTGCCTATTCGGCGTTCTGGTTAACCTTCTTGCTACGTCCCACGTTACGAGCTCTCTCATTTTGATCGAGGATCGTCTTGCGGATACGAACGTGCTTCGGAGTTACCTCGATGCACTCATCTTCGCGACAGAACTCCAACGCTTGTTCGAGGTTAAGCAGGCGAGGAGGAACAATGCGGTTGGCATCATCAGCACCAGAGGAGCGCATGTTGGTGAGCTTCTTCTCGCGAACAATGTTGACATCCATATCTTCGGTACGTGAATTCTCACCGACGATCATGCCTTCGTAGACCTCGGTTCCAACTTCAAGGAAGATGATTCCGCGTTCTTGGATTCCATCAACCGCATAAGCGGTAACGACTCCACGGCGATCGGCTACCAGCGATCCGCTTAGGCGAGTACGGATCTCTCCGTGCCAATTTTCATATCCATCAAAGACATGGTGGATAAGTCCGGTTCCACGGGTCTCCGTCAGGAACTCAGTTCTAAATCCGATCAGTCCACGAGAAGGAACGCGGTAATCCATACGGATCCAGCCAGTTCCATGGTTAACCATCTGCTCCATGCGACCTTTGCGAAGTGCCATGAGTTGAGTAACAACTCCGAGGAACTCCTCTGGGATATCAACAGTCAGACGCTCCATTGGCTCTTGCAATTTACCGTTGACGGTCTTTACAACTACCTGTGGTTTTCCAACTGTAAGTTCGAAACCTTCACGGCGCATAATTTCTACGAGAACTGCGAGTTGAAGTTCACCGCGACCTTGAACTTCCCAGGTATCTGGACGATCTGTGTTGAGTACGCGAAGTGAGACGTTACCAATCAGCTCTGCATCAAGACGGTTCTTCACCTGACGCGCGGTAAGAAGTTTTCCTTCTTGTCCGGCGAGCGGAGATGTATTGATACCGATCGTCATAGAAATAGATGGCTCATCAACAATAATCAAAGGAAGCGCATGTGGCTTCTCAAGATCTGCCAGAGTCTCACCCAATGTAATTGTTGGAATACCGGCGATAGCGACGATATCTCCAGGACCAGCCTCAAGTGCAGGTACGCGCTCCAAACCATCGGTAATCAAGAGCTCAGAGATTTTTACTCTCTCGCTCGTTCCATCGGTCTTGAGCCACATGACGTTCTCGCCCTTTTTAATAACACCTTCGCGAATACGACAGAGCGCAAGGCGACCAAGGTATGGAGAGGAGTCAAGGTTTGTTACGTGGGCCTGTAACGGTGCATCCTCGTGATAGACCGGAGCTGGAATCGTCTTGAAGATAACTTCAAAGAGCGAATCCAAGTTTGGTTGATCTGGCATCGCGCCATTTTCTGGGCGATTGAGCGATGAACGACCAGCCTTTGCCGATGCATAAACAATCGGAAATTCAATCTGCTCTTCATTCGCATCAAGGTCTAAGAAGAGACCGTATGCCTCATCGACAACCTCGGCGATACGTGAATCGGGGCGATCCACCTTATTAATCAAGAGGATTACCGGAAGGTTCTTCTCAAGCGCTTTACGCAATACGAAACGTGTCTGAGGCAGAGGACCTTCAGATGCATCGACGAGCAAGATAACGCCATCGACCATTTCAAGTCCGCGCTCAACTTCGCCACCGAAGTCGGCGTGGCCCGGGGTATCAATAATGTTGATGGTCTGTGCACCGCGACGAATCGAGGTGTTCTTCGCAAGAATGGTGATTCCCTTTTCACGCTCTAGATCCATGGAATCCATAACGCGATCGCGGTTCTCGCCCTCTTTTTGGTGCT
>DAIOGE010000005.1:0-22731 GCA_036745375.1 Candidatus Nanopelagicaceae bacterium | reverse complement strand
CAGTAGCGCATGCACTCGGTTGTCGAAGCGGCAATTTGCCGATTCCCTAGCATCTGGGCACCGACTCACCTTGTGGGCGAGACCGAATTGGTTATCAAAAGATCGGGTATCCGAAAATTCGACTAGATGCGTGAAGTCAGATCTTGCGATCTGCTGGGGGTAATTCTATGGGGCGAGGGTGGCTAACTTAAAATCAGGCCCTGGGGTGAGCGGTATCGAAGGCCTTTTGCAGCCTCTCCGGCGATACATGGGTATAAATCTGAGTAGTCGCCAGCGAAGAATGGCCCAAAATCTCCTGAACCGTGCGTAAATCCGCCCCGCCCTCTAAGAGGTGGGTGGCAGCGGTATGGCGCAGCCCATGTGGCCCCATCTTGGAGCCGACCGATGCCATCGCCTCATACACGACCTCGCGGACCGTCCTTTGATCAATTCGACTCCCGCGAGATCCCAAGAAGACCGCGCTCCCCGATTTTTCGGTGACGAGTTCGGGGCGAGCAACCGCCAGATAATTACGCAGAGCGTTCATCGCCGGAATTCCTATTGGGACGACACGTTCTTTGCTGCCCTTACCCATGACCTGCAGCGTGTTTCGAGATTCATCAATCGATCGCAGATCAAGGCCACAAATTTCAGAGACGCGAATTCCAGTGGCATATAAGACTTCGATAAGCGCCAAATCTCTAATCGTTATCGGTGTGGGATCTTCGCTTGCTCGTGCTTGGACGCTCGCCAGAACTGTTTCAGTATCGGCAATATCTAGAACTTCAGGCAAAGTGCGATGTGGTTTTGGAATTGCAAGCTCTGCACCCAAATCGCTTTTAATCCAACCTTGACTCGCCGCCCAATATGTAAATGCTCTAATAGAAACTATTCGCCGCGCCATCGTTGACCGAGCAGCACCAGACATCTGAAGCTCTGCTAACCACGAGCGAATATGCGTGAGCTCGAGTTGAGAGAACTCCTCGATTTTCAACTTCTCTAAATGCTTTAAAAAAGATTCCAGATCGCTGACATAACCTTTGATGGAGTTTTCGGCGAGATTGCGCACAAGCACCAGGTGCTCCTCGTACTGCGCTATTAACTCCGAACTCATGCCTGAAAGGCTACTCGGGTTTACGTCCCTGACGTAGGAGCCCATAGGTAACGGCATCTTCAAGCGCCATCGCCGAGGCTGCAATCACGTTCTCGTGAACTCCAACTGTGGTCCATGAACCATCGCTATCGCTGGTTTCAACTAATACCCGGGTCACAGCGCCTGTTCCGAGACGACCTTCCAAAATACGAACTTTGTAGTCGGTGAGCTCTAACTTCTCGAGTTCTGGATAGAACTTCTTGAGGCCAGAGCGGAGCGCGGTATCAATTGCGTTAACAGGACCATTCCCGGTGCCAGTCGTAACAATGCTCTCGCCATGAGCAGTGAGAGTCACTGTTGCCTTTGAAGTAACGCCACCGTGGGCGTCTCCATCGACGGTCGTCTGCCAATCTTCAATGGTGAAGAAGTCGGCGCGCTTGCCGGAAATCTCTTCACGGAGCAAGAGTTCAAAAGAGGCATCTGCCGCTTCGAAGGTGAACCCGCGCGACTCCATCTCTTTGACGCGCTCTACAACGCGCGATACAACGGCTTTGTCTCCACCAAGATCAATACCGAGCTCTTGTGATTTCAATTCGATAGAGGCACGTCCCGCCATCTCCGAAACCAACATGCGCATATCGTTTCCAACGCTTGCAGGATCTTCATGTTGATACATAGCAGGATCTACTTTGATTGCACTTGCATGCAGCCCGGCTTTGTGAGCGAAGGCGGATGTACCTACATAAGGTTGGCGTGCACTCGGTGCGACATTTGTAACCTCTGCAACGGCATGTGAAATTCTGAATGACTCACGCAATGCGCCTTCGGGAAGAACTGGCTTCTTCAACTTCAATTCCAGATTTGCGATGATGCTGACCAGATCAGCGTTACCAGTACGTTCACCATATCCATTGAGAGTGCCTTGAACATGAGTGACTCCAGCAGAGACTGCAGCGAGCGAATTGGCAATGGCGCAACCAGTGTCATTGTGGCAGTGAATACCGAGACGAGCACTTGAGCTCAACAAGATATCGTTGACGACATCGGTCAATTCGTTGGGGAGCATCCCACCATTTGTGTCACAGAGTGCCACGACATCGGCACCTGCCTCAGCCGCAACTCGAACCACTTCAAGCGCGTAATGGCGATTTGAGCGATAACCATCAAAGAAGTGTTCGGCATCGAGAAATACTCGTTGCCCTCCATCGCGCAGGAACTTAATGGAGCTACGAATCATTTCGAGGTTCTCATCGAGCGTGGTTTTAAGTGCTAACTCGACGTGACGATCATGGCTCTTAGCTACCAGCGTTACAGCCGGTGCTCCCGAATCTTGAAGCGCGCGAAGGAGCAGATCATCTGCAGCTTGAACTCCTGGTCGGCGTGTTGCTCCAAAAGCAACGAAGGTTGCGTTCTTAAGTTTTAACTCGGTCTGAGCTAATTTGAAGAACTCGGTGTCCTTCGGATTAGCCCCCGGCCATCCACCTTCAATAAACCCGACACCTAGATCATCCAAGTGGCGCGCAATAGCCAACTTGTCATGGACAGAGAGATTTAATCCCTCCTGCTGCGCACCGTCGCGCAAGGTGGTGTCATAAATATGAAAGGCGTCAGAGACTGGCATTAAGAGACCCGCTTGTTCCAACCGTGCTTATCTTCGATCGTGCCATGTTGAATTCCGAGCAATGTCTCACGAATCTGCATTGTGATTGGACCAGGTTGTCCATCTCCGGTAACCCAAGCGCCTTGTGCACTCTTTGCAGCACCGACTGGTGAAACAACTGCGGCGGTTCCGCAAGCAAAGATCTCGGAGATCTCGCCGCTAGAAATTCCATCGCGCCAATCATCAGTTGAGATCATGCCCTCTTCAACCTTGTAGCCAAGGTCCTTTGCTACAGTGAGAATTGAGTCGCGAGTTATTCCCGCAAGCAGAGTTCCAGTTAATTTTGGGGTAAAGATAGTTGCATCGCTTCCCTTACCTTTAACAAAGTAAAGGTTCATCCCACCCATCTCTTCGACCCACTTACGCTCTTGCGAGTCGAGCCATACAACTTGATCGCATCCCTCTTGGGCAGCCTGCTTTTGGGCTAACAAAGATCCGGCGTAGTTTCCACCTGTCTTTGCAGCGCCTGTTCCACCAGGAGCGGCACGGACATATTCGGTAGAAATCCAAACGGTAACTGCCTTACCAGGATTGAAATATGCAGATGCTGGAGTTGTAATCACCATGTAAGTCGCGTGATTGCTTGGGCGAACGCCAAGTCCGACCTCGCTGGCAAACATAAATGGACGGATGTACAGAGATTCGCCAACATTCTGAGGAACCCATTTGATGTCTTGGCGAACGAGGGCTTCTACCGTTGCAACGAAATCTTCGATAGGTAGTTCTGGCAACGCTAAGCGAATCGCACTTTTGCGAAAGCGTTCGGCATTTGCCTCCGGACGGAAGAGACTTACTCCTCCATCAGGTTGACTGTAAGCCTTAAGTCCTTCGAAGATCTCCTGACCATAATGCAGGACCGACGTTGCAGGGTCGATTGAAATCGGACCATATGCACGTAGTTCTGCATCGCCCCAACCCGTTGCTTCACTCCACTCAGCAATCACCATATTGTCGGTGTAATACTTACCGAAGCCTCCCGCTGCCACTTTGGCTGTGCGGTCTGCATCGCTTGCTGGGTTTTGATTTGGGTTGAGTTTGATCTTCATTTAGATAGCTCCTGCCAGCGCGTCGCCGATTTGAACTGTACTTCTCTTTGAATCACCGCGAGCCAACAAATCTGCTGCTACCGCGCTTTCAACATCAGCGGCGGCGGCATGCTCCCCGAAGTGGGCAAGCAGCATGGCAACTGACATAACAGTGGCTGTTGGATCGGCAAGTGATTTTCCTGCGATATCTGGAGCAGATCCATGGACTGGCTCAAACATCGATGGGAATTTACGAGTTGGATTGATATTGCCTGATGCGGCTAGTCCGATACCACCACAGATCGCTGCGGCGATATCAGTCAAGATATCTCCAAAGAGATTGTCGGTAACAACAACATCAAAACGCTCTGGGTTTGTTACAAAGAACATAGAAGCGGCATCAACGTGGATGTAGTCGGTTGCGATCTCAGGGAACTCTTTTGCGACTTCGTTAAATGTACGAGTCCAAAGCCCACCAGCATGAGTCAAGACATTGTTCTTATGAACCAGCGTCAACTTTTTGCGAGGACGAGCGGCTGCACGCGCAAAGGCATCACGGATGACGCGCTCTGCTCCACGACGAGTGTTGAGTGACTCTTCAGTTGCGATCTCTGCATCTGTTCCAAATGCCAAGTTTCCGCCGGCTCCAACATATGGGCCTTCAGTACCTTCACGAACAACCACGAAATCAATCGGCGCTTGTGTTGCAAGCGGTGACTTAACACCAGCGTGCAATTTAGCGGGACGAAGATTTACATATTGATCGAAGGCGAAGCGCAATTTAAGAAGAAGACCACGCTCCAAAACTCCACTAGGAACAGTTGGATCTCCGACTGCGCCAAGCAGAATTACATCTGCCTTCGCAATCTCGGCCATGGTCTCATCGCTCAGTACTTCACCGGTCGCATGCCAATGAGCTGCTCCCAAGTTGTAATGAATCTTGGTGAAGGAGAGGTCGTACTTTTCAGCGACCTTATCCAAAACCTTGAGACCTTCAGCAACAACCTCCGGTCCGATTCCATCTCCAGCGATGACTGCGAGTTTGAATTCCTTCATTATGAAACCAAGGTAACTGTACGAACCAGATCCGCTCCGGTCTCTTGCGATACCTTTGCCAGAATCTCGGAAGAGATTGCAGAATCAACGTTGAGAGCCATGAGGGCTTCTCCGCCAGCTTCGCTGCGAGCAACCTGCATTCCAGCAATGTTGATGCCAGCGCCTCCGATGATTCCACCTACTGCACCAACAACGCCTGGACGATCGGCATATTGCAAAAACAAGAGGTGTTCAGTTGGTGGAAGATCAAGATCAAAGCCGTTGATAGCAATGATCTTCTCGACACGACGAATACCCATCAAGGTTCCATCGACGACGATTGAGCGGCCATCTGGCAAAGCAGCGCGTAGCGAGATCATGCTGCGATACTCCGGGCTTTCTGGGTTGGTGGTGACAGAAGAGGTCATTCCACGATCAGCAGCTAATCCAGGTGCGTTGACGTAAGTCACTGACTCAGCGCCGACAGCAACAAGGGCTCCCTTAAGAACGCTAGTAGCAAGGACTGAAGAGTCGTGCCCAGAAATATCTCCACGGACTTCAACATCGAGTGAGGTTGGAAGTTCGCCAGCGATGATGGTGGCGATCTGTGCCATCTTCTCAACCAGTGGGAGTGAGGGACGAATATCTTCGTGAATCGCTCCACCCTTAACGTTAAGAGCATCTGGAACAAGTTCACCGGAAAGGGCCTTGCGAACCGAAACCGCAACGGCAATCCCTGCGCGCTCTTGCGCCTCATCAGTTGAAGCTCCGAGGTGCGGTGTTGCAACAACTTGATCAAGAGCGAAAAGTGGTGAGTCTGTGCATGGTTCGGTTGCGAATACATCAAGACCTGCACCTGCAACGCGACCCTCAACAAGAGCGGTGTACAAAGCTGCCTCATCAAGAACTCCACCGCGAGCTGCATTAATAATGCGAACGCTTGGCTTCACCTTCTTGAGAGCCTCTTCACCGATGAGATTTGCGGTCTCTTTGGTCTTTGGAAGGTGAATCGTGATGAAATCACTGATGCGCAGGAGTTCATCAAGTTCAACTAAGCGAACACCGAGTTGAGCAGCACGTGCGGGCAAGAGATATGGATCGTATGCAACAACGTTCATGCCAAATGCCTGCATGCGAGCGGTTACAAGCTGACCGATCTTTCCAAAGCCAACCACGCCGAGTGTCTTCTCAAACAACTCTGCGCCGGTGTACTTGGAGCGGGCCCACTTGCCAGCGCGCAACGCTGCGTTAGCGGGCGATACGAAACGGGCTGAGGCTAACAAGAGTGCGATAGCAAGTTCTGCTGCGCTCACGATGTTAGAGGTTGGCGCATTGACAACCATGATTCCAGCAGCGGTCGCAGCAGGAATATCGACGTTATCGACGCCAACTCCAGCGCGAGCAATTACTTTGAGGCCCTTTGAGGCCGCAATTGCTTCTGCATCCATTTTGGTAGCAGAGCGAATCAAGACTGCATCGGCGCCTTCAGCAAGAGCTGCAAGGAGATCGGCTCGGTTTGCACCATCAACGTTGCGAACTTCAAAGTCCGGTCCGAGTGCTTCAAGTGTCGCGGGACTTAACTCCTCGGCGATCAAAACAACTGGCTTAGCCACGGGCTGCAGATCCTTCCTTGTAATCATCCTTGGTTGAGCTCTTAACCCATGACATCATCTTGCGAAGTTCGCGACCGACTGCCTCAATGGGATGAGCCTCACCCTTTGCACGGAGCGCCTTGAACTCAGGTGCACCTGCATCTTGATCGTTAATGAAGCGAGCAGCAAAAGTTCCGTTCTGGATATCGGCAAGCACGGCCTTCATGTTCTCTTTCACGCTTGGATCGATAACGCGTGGCCCAGAGACATAGTCACCGAACTCAGCGGTATCTGAGACCGACCAGCGCTGCTTCGCAATTCCGCCTTCGTACATCAAGTCCACGATCAACTTGAGCTCATGCAAGCATTCAAAGTAGGCAACCTCAGGCTGATAACCAGCCTCGATCAAGGTCTCAAAACCATATTGGACGAGTTGTGATGCTCCACCGCAGAGAACAGATTGCTCACCGAACAGGTCGGTCTCGGTCTCTTCGGTAAAGGTGGTCAGGATTCCACCGGCGCGCAATCCACCGATCGCCTTGGCATATGAAAGAGCTAGAGGCCAGGCATTGCCTGTCGCATCCTGCTCAACTGCAACAAGTACTGGAACTCCACGACCGGCTGAATACTCACGACGTACCAAGTGACCAGGGCCCTTTGGTGCAACCATCGCAACATCGATATTCGCTTCTGGCTTGATGTAACCGAAGCGGATGTTAAATCCGTGTCCGAAGAAGAGTGCAGAGCCTGGCTTGAGGTTCGGCTTGATTGAATCGTTGTAGATGTGGCGCTGCACGTGATCTGGTGCAAGGAGCATTACTACATCTGCCTCTTTAACGGCATCAGCAACCGAAAGAACGCGAAGTCCTTCTGCCTCTGCTTTAGCGCGTGATGCTGAGCCTTCAGCAAGACCAATGCGGACATCTACTCCACTATCGCGTAGCGACAGTGCGTGTGCATGACCTTGTGAGCCATAACCAATGACAGCAACTTTCTTTGATTGAATGATCGATAGATCTGCATCTTCGTCGTGATATTGGGTAGCCACTTTAGGGTCTGCCTTTCTTAGTCGTGATCCGGTTGTTGTGATTTTCCTGGTTTCAATCCGCGCTCCATTGCTACAAGACCGGATTGGACCAATTCTTTGATGCCATATGGCTCGAGAACGCGCAAGAGCGCTTGAATCTTCTCGCTATTACCTGTCGCTTCGATGGTGACGGCATCTTGTGCGACGTCGACTACCTTGGCGCGGAAAAGTTGAACTGTCTCAAGAACTTGCGAGCGACTCTCGGGAGTCGTACTTACCTTGACGAGCAAGAGCTCGCGTTGCACGGATGCAATCGGATCAAGTTCAATAATGCTCAAGACATTGATCAGCTTGTCGGTCTGTTGAATTACCTGAGATAGGGCATGCGCTTCAACGTTAACAACGATCGTCATGCGCGAAACATTTGGATCTTCTGTTGGCCCGACTGCCAATGAATCGATGTTGTATCCGCGGCGAGAGAATAGGGAAGCAACTCTGGCCAGGACTCCTGGGCTGTTCTCGACTAAGACTGAGAGTGTATGTGTGCTCATTTATAACTCCTGTGAATCCCAGATAGGAGCCATCGACTTGGCGATCACGATGTCGTCGTTCGAGGTACCAGCCGCAACCATTGGCCAGACCATTGCATCGCGATGAACGCTGAAATCAACAACTACTGGTCGATCATTAATTGCCATTGCTTCATTGATAACACGATCAACATCTTCTTTGCTCTCACAACGAAGTCCAACGCAACCCATTGCCTCGGCCAGCTTTGCAAAGTCAGGTATGCGCTTGGAATGAAGATCGGTATTGGAGTAACGCTCGTTATAGAACAAGGTCTGCCACTGGCGAACCATGCCGAGTGACTCGTTATTGATAATCGCGACCTTGATCGGAATGTTGTTGAGGGCGCAGGTAACCAACTCTTGGTTGGTCATTTGGAAGCAGCCATCGCCATCGATCGCCCAAACAACGGTATCTGGCGCTCCAACTTTGGCTCCCATGGCAGCAGGAACCGCAAAGCCCATTGTTCCGAGGCCACCTGAGTTGATCCACGTCCGAGGCTTCTCATAATTAACAAATTGCGACGACCACATCTGGTGTTGGCCGACGCCGGCAACATAGATGGCATCAGGTCCTGCGATCTGACCTAAGCGCTGAATTACATATTGAGGTGAGACTGAGCCATCTGTCGGTTCATCAAATCCGAGTGGATAGCGAGCACGCCAGCTGTTGCACTGCGCCCACCAGGCTCCAAGATCTGGCTTTGACTTAGCAAATTGCTTCTGAAGTTCTGGAAGCAAGGCATTGATGGTTGCCTTGAGGTCACCGACGAGTGCGACATCAACTACACGATTCTTACCAATTTCAGCGGGATCGATATCAGCGTGAATAATTTTGGCGTTTGGTGCGAAGGATGAAAGTTTTCCTGTTACTCGATCATCAAAGCGAGCGCCGAGAGTTATTAGCAGATCTGCCTTTTGCAGCGCTGTTACAGCGGCAACGGTTCCGTGCATGCCAGGCATACCGAGGTGTTGCGGATGGCTATCGGGGAATGAACCCAGTGCCATAAGAGTCGTTACAACTGGAGCGCCGGTAAGTTCGGCCAACTTCATGAGTTCGGCTGAGGCGTTGGATTTAATCATTCCGCCACCAACGTAGAGAACAGGACTTGAAGACTGTGCGATCAGCGCAGCTGCATCTCGAATCGATTCAGGAGTTGGGTCCATTACTGGGTTATAACCTGGCAGCGACAAACTCTGTGGCCAGTTGAAGTCGGTCATCTTGGTGAGCGCATCTTTGGCGATATCAACAAGAACTGCGCCGGGACGACCTGTACCTGCAATATGAAATGCCTCGGCGATCGCACGCGGAATATCTTGTGGGTCTGTGATCAAGAAATTGTGTTTGGTTACCGGCATCGTAATGCCGCGGATATCTGCCTCTTGGAAGGCATCGGTTCCGATTGCCGCCGATGCAACCTGACCTGTAATAGCGACGACTGGAACTGAATCCATCTGTGCATCTGCCAATGGAGTGACCAAGTTGGTAGCGCCAGGACCAGAGGTTGCGATGCATACTCCTACCCGGCCAGTTGCTTGGGCGTAACCCGTTGCGGCATGGCCAGCGCCTTGTTCGTGGCGGACCAAGATGTGGCGGATGGAGCTATCAAAGATTGGGTCATAGGCCGGAAGAATTGCTCCTCCAGGAATACCGAACATGACATCCACACCAGCAGCCTCCAGAGATTTCACGAGCGACTGGGCTCCTGTGACTTGTGCTGACATGTTCATCTCCTTTCGGCTCTTTGGCTTGGCCTAGTTACTGGATTATCTTCTCAAGACATTTCATCCGTGAAATACGAAACCCCTCAGTTTTCACTGAGGGGTAGCGCACCATCTAGTCAGACTAGATCGCGCGCTCTCGAATCACCACTGATGATGTCATGGGGTAATTGTCGCTGGTCGAGTTAGCCTCGTCAACCCCTGAGATAAGGATCTCACTATATGAGAGCCCGATCTCACATTAATTAGCCGCAGACCGCCCCTTGTGAGGCAGAGCCAACGACCTTGGAATATTTAGCCAGAACTCCACGACGATATTTGTGTGGAATTGGCGAGAAGTGCTTACGGCGTTCGGCCAGTTCTGCCTCATCAACCAAGAGATCCAAGGTCCGCTTTGCGATATCGATGCGAATCAGATCGCCATCCTTAATGAATGCGATCGGTCCTCCATCTACCGCTTCAGGAGCAACGTGTCCTACGCAGAGTCCGGTGCTTCCGCCGGAGAAACGACCATCAGTAAGTAGGAGTGTGGACTTACCAAGTCCTGCCCCCTTGATAGCGCCAGTGATCATGAGCATCTCGCGCATTCCTGGGCCGCCTTTAGGACCTTCGTAGCGAATGACGACTACATCGCCAGCCTTGATGGTGCCGTTTTCAAGAGCCTCCATCGCGGCTTGCTCACGCTCGAAGACGCGTGCCGGTCCTTCGAAGAAGTCAACGCCAACGCCAGCGGTCTTACACACTGCGCCATCAGTAGCCAAGGTGCCATGCAAGATGGTGATTCCGCCACCCGCTGATAGTGGATTTTGAATGGAGTGAAGAACTTCGCCATCTGGATCAAGCGGGGTCAGATCGGCGAGGTTCTCTGCCATCGTCTTTCCTGTAACTGTGAGGCAATCTCCGTGCAAGAAACCTGCATCGAGAAGCGCGCGTAGGACAACTGGAATTCCTCCGACGCGATCGATATCTGTCATAACAAATTTTCCAAATGGCTTGAGATCACCTAGGAGTGGAGTGCGCTCGCTGATGCGTTGGAAGTCGGCGAGATCCAATGGAACTTCGGCTTCGTTTGCGATTGCGAGAAGGTGAAGTACCGCATTTGTTGATCCGCCAAGCGCCATCACAACCGTGATCGCGTTTTCAAATGCCTTCTTGGTCAAGATGTCGCGAGTAGTGATCCCTTGTCGAATCAACTCAACAACAGCAGCACCAGCTTTAACTGCGTAGTCATCGCGGCGACGATCTACAGATGGTGGCGAGGCAGAACCTGGAAGAGAAAGTCCAAGCGCTTCTCCCACTGCAGCCATGGTGTTTGCGGTGTACATGCCACCACAGGCACCTTCGCCCGGACAGATTGCGCGCTCAATCTCATCTACCTTTTCTTGGCTGATGAGTCCGCGAGCGCAAGCTCCGACAGCTTCAAAGGCGTCGATGATCGTTACATCTTTTCCATCAACTTGTCCCGCCAAAGTCGAACCGGCATAGACAAAGACGCTTGCTACATCGATACGAGCCGCAGCCATCATCATGCCCGGAAGTGATTTATCGCAACCGGCGAAGGTCACCATTCCATCTAAGCGCTCAGCCTGCATAACAGTTTCAACCGAGTCAGCAATGACCTCGCGGGAGACCAGTGAGAAGTGCATTCCTTCATGGCCCATAGAAATTCCATCCGATACCGAGATGGTTCCAAATTGCATCGGGAATCCACCGGCTTCAATTACACCTTTGCGAGAGGCTTTTGCGAGACGGTCGAGCGAAAGGTTGCATGGAGTGATCTCGTTCCATGAAGAGGCGATACCGATCTGTGGCTTTACCCAATCATCATCGGTCATACCAACTGCGCGGAGCATTCCGCGAGCTGGTGCCCGCTCTAAACCATCAGTGACAAGACCCGAACGAGGTTTCATCGGGTTCTTTGGTTCGGCCATCTCTTTAACCTTCCTGTCCCAGGTGCTTCAACAATAATTCTCGAACCTTTGCGGCGTCGGCCTGTCCCCCTGTGGCTTTCATGACTGCGCCGATCAGAGCGCCAGCAGCGGGAATATTTCCACCGCGAACTCGCTCTGCAGTATCTGGTTGGGCAGCGATAGCGGCCTCGATGGCAGTCATAAGAGCTCCATCATCAGAGACCACTTTAAGTCCGCGTTGTGTGATGACCTCACGTGGCGAGCCTTCACCAGCTACAACGCCTTCAACAACTTGGCGAGCCAACTTATCTGTCAGTTCACCACTCTGGATAAGAGCAATAACCTCGGCAACCTGGGCTGGATTAATCAAAGTCGTTGGATCAACCTCGCGCTCATTTGCCAGACGTGAAATCTCTCCGAGCCACCAACTGCGTGCTCGAGTTGGTTCCGCGCCTAGAACTATGGTCTCTTCGACGACATCGAGCAGACCTGCGTTAACGAGAGATGTCATCTCCTTGTCGGGCACAGCCCACTCTGCTTTAAGACGGGCACGGCGTGCAGATGGACGTTCCGGCAGAGTCGCGCGCAACTCTTCAATCCACGCGCTATCTGGAACAACTGGAACGAGATCGGGCTCTGGGAAATAACGATAATCCTCGGCCTGCTCTTTAGAACGACCTGGTCGAGTCTGACCGCTCTCTTCGAGGAAGTGGCGAGTCTCTTGCACAATTCGCTCACCTGCTTCGAGGCGATTGGATTGACGAACTACTTCTCCGATTACTGCGCGCTCAACAGAGCGAAGTGAATTCACATTCTTGGTCTCGCTACGCGTTCCAAGTTGGCCGGAGCCGATTGGTGCGAGGGACAAGTTAACGTCACAACGCATGGAGCCTTGCTCCATCTTTACATCGGAGACTCCAAGTGAGCGAAGAATGTCGCGAAGTTCGGTGACATAAGCACGAGCAACTTGCGGGGCATATTTCCCGGTACCGCCAACAATCTTTGTCACGATTTCAACAAGTGGAATTCCAGCGCGGTTGTAATCAAGAAGTGAGTAATCAGCTCCATGAATACGACCGGTGGCTCCTCCAACGTGGAGAGATTTACCGGTGTCCTCTTCCATATGAACGCGCTCAATTTCAACGCGGAACTGCTTAGGACCTTCATCGGTCTCGATTTCTACATCGAGGTATCCGTTGACACAGATCGGCTCATCGTATTGAGAGGTCTGGAAGTTCTTAGGCATATCGGGATAGAAATAGTTCTTGCGCGCAAAACGCGAGAAGGGAGCGATAGAACAGTTAAGTGCTAACCCAATAAGAATGGTGCTCTCAATCGCTTTACCGTTTACAACTGGAAGTGCGCCAGGCAGCCCAAGGCACACGGGGCATGTCTGAGTATTAGGCGCTCCCCCGAACTCAGTTGAGCAAGAGCAGAACATCTTGGACTTAGTGTTGAGTTCTACGTGGACTTCAAGGCCGAGCGTTGGCTCGTACTTTGCGACTGCTTCTTCGTAATTAAGTGACATTATTTGGCCGCCAATACTGGTGCCTTGTCCAAGATGGATCCGCCCCACTTGGAAACCAATGCCGCTTCAAGTGCTCCGCCTACTTGGTACATCAAGTCATCCTTCATAGCGGCAGACATGATCTGGAATCCCACTGGGAGTCCATCTTCAGGTGCAAGTCCGCAAGGAAGTGACATGCCGCCAATTCCTGCCATGTTAACTGGAATGGTTGCGATGTCATTTAGATACATGGCGAGAGGATCGTTGACCTGCTCACCAATTTTAAATGCAGTGGTTGGTGCTGTTGGTGAGACAAGAACGTCGGCCTTTGCGAATGCCGCGTTGAAATCGCGCATCAATAAAGTACGAACTTTCTGTGCCGATCCGTAATACGCATCGTAATAACCTGATGAGAGAGCGTACGTTCCCAAAATAATGCGGCGCTTTACCTCAGGACCAAATCCCTCGTGACGCGTTAACTTCATTACCTCTTCTGCGCTACGTTCGCCATTATCGCCAACTCGAATTCCATAACGCATCGAATCAAAGCGAGCTAAGTTCGAGGAGCACTCACTTGGTGCAATGAGATAGTAAGCAGCGAGCGCATAATCAAAGGTTGGGCATGAGACTTCGACAAGCTCTGCTCCAGCGGCGACGAGTAGATCGAGCGCTTCGTGGAAGCGAGAGAGCACACCTGACTGGAAACCCTCTCCTTGCAACTCCTTCACGACGCCGATCTTCATACCTTTGACGTCGAGCTTCTTGGCGGCTTTAACTACATGTGGAACCGGTGCGTTGATAGATGTTGAATCTTTTTCATCGTGACCGGCAATAACTTCATGTAAGAGGGCTGCATCCAAAACTGTGCGAGCGCATGGCCCTGCTTGATCAAGGCTGGAAGAGAATGCGATTAGACCATAGCGTGAAACCCCACCGTAGGTTGGCTTTACACCGACAGTGCCGGTGACCGCTGCTGGCTGGCGAATAGATCCACCAGTATCAGTACCAATCGCCAAAGGTGCTTCGAAGGCTGCAAGTGCTGCAGCAGACCCGCCACCAGAACCACCGGGGATGCGTGTGAGATCCCATGGATTGTGAGTAGGTCCATATGCAGAATTTTCAGTGGATGAACCCATCGCAAATTCATCCATGTTGGTCTTTCCCAGGATGACCACTCCGGCGTTCTTCAATTTTGTTACAACAGTGGAGTCATACGGCGGACGCCATCCCTCCAACATCTTGGAGCCACACGTTGTAGGAATACCCTTTTGAACCATTACATCTTTAAGTGCAAGTGGAACACCAGCCAAGGGTGCAAGTGCCTCGCCCTTTTGGCGCTTGGCATCAACCTCTGCCGCCTGTGCCAGCGCTCCCTCTTTGTCGAGATAGAGAAATGCATGAACAGCGGGATCTACCTCATCGATGTGATCGAAATGTGCCTTGGTGAGCTCCACAGAGGTAACGGAACCTGCAGAGAGCGCCGCGGCCATCTCTGCTGCGGTGGATCTAATAGATGTCATTCTTCACCCAAAATCTGAGGGACCTTAAAGCGATCCTCCGCTTGAGCGGGAGCACCAGAGAGCGCCTCTTGTGGAGTGAGGCTTGGAAGCACCACATCCTCGCGAACCACGTTGTGAACAGGGATTGGGTGGGATGTAGGGGGCACATCGCTTGCGGCAACCTCTTGAACACGGGCGACGGCGCCAAGGATGACATCCATCTCCTGTGCCAAGTGATCAAGTTCAGCTTCGCTCATATCGATGCGAGCTAATTTGGCTAGATGTGCAACATCATCGCGTGAGATAGCGGCCATGGGCCAACCTTATCGGATTCAGAGTAAGACGAGATCGTCGCGATGAACGAGCTCGCGTTCATACTCAGGGCCTAACTCCTGAGCCAACTGCTTAGTGGATTTGCCGAGCATCGCAGGAATCTCTGATGAGTCGAAGGCAACCAGGCCACGAGCAATTACTTCCCGAGTTGGGGCCAGCAATTCAACGGTATCTCCCGCTATGAATTCTCCTTCGACTGCAGTGACCCCTGCAGCGAGTAGCGAAGTCCCGCGTTCTTTGATCGCGGTCGTGGCACCTTTATCCAAGACCAGTCGACCGTGAGGGGTGGCGGCATGCGCCAACCACAAGAGCCGGGAGGGTTTGCGATCGGTGCGCGCATTGAAGATCGTTCCGAGATCAGCGCCATTTAGCGCTTCAGGAAGATCAACCAATGTAGTCAACAACATATTTACACCGGCGCCTGTTGCAATGCGAGCCGCCTCGATCTTGGTGACCATGCCACCACTTCCAACGCCCGATGAACCAACTCCACCGATCTCAATATCACCGAGACGACTTACATCGGGAACCAATGAGATTCTCTTTGCGCCAGCATGGGATGGAGGTGCGTCGTATAAGCCATCAACATCGGTTACCAAGACCAAAAGATCTGCGCCGATTAAATGTGAGACCAACGCGGCGAGGCGATCGTTATCACCAAAACGAATTTCAGAGACGCCTACGCTGTCATTCTCATTAATGATCGGAACGACTCCCATTTGAATTAAACGGAAGAGAGTTCGTTGCGCGTTTTGATAGTGAGAGCGTCGTACAACATCATCGATTGTGAGAAGAACTTGTGAAGCAATGATGTTTCGTAGATCAAAGGCTTTGTTGTAGCTGGCAATCAATCGACCTTGGCCAACTGAAGCGGCGGCCTGTTGTGTAGCCAGATCCTTAGGGCGAACTTTGAGTCCTAGAGGCGCTAACCCCGCTGCAATTGCACCGGAAGAGACCAGAACTACTTCCGCACCGCGCTCTCTTAATCTGGTGACAATATTTGCGAGCGCTTCAACTGCGCCCTCATCAAGTTCATGGCCGGCACTGCCAGTTAAAGTCGAAGATCCGACTTTGATCACAACTCGTTTAGCGTTGGTGACAACTAGCCTGGACATAACTCAGTCCGTGATCCTTGGGTTCTTAGGATCGGCGACCTTGTTCTCCCACTGCATTGCAATCTCATCTTCAGAGAGTTCATCGACATCGTCTTCGATGTAGCGACCTGCCCATGGTGATTCCAGGCGTAAATCGGTACCGCGCGGGCTAGCCAACAATTCAGCGCCGGCCTCAATCGATGGCTCCCAATCAAAGATAACGGCAGATTCACCAGTACCGATGCGGACCTCTGACTTAGGACGAGCACCCTTTTTAAAGAGTTCTTTTTCTACTCCAAGTGCAGCTAAACGATCTGCCAAGTAACCAACCGCTTCAGCATTTCCAAAATCTGTCTGACGTACAAAGCGCTCTGGCTTGTCGCCAGTCACGGTGAATGAACCATCCTCGTTCTTAACAACTTTGAATCCGTTGTCATTAACAGCAAGCGGACGCAAGACAATTCGAGTCTTAACTTCTTTTGCCTTGTTGCGGCGCTCCTCTTGAATAATGCGCGCCATTGCGTAATTGAGTTCGGTGAGACCCAAATGGGCTGCTGCAGATACTTGGTAGACCTCGTAACCACGAGCTTCAAATATTGGCTGCACTATATCGGCCATCGCCTTGCCATCGGGAAGATCAACTTTGTTAAGAGCGATGATGCGAGGACGTTCTGACAGCCCACCGTAATGAGAGAGTTCTTCCTCGATGATGTCGAAATCGCGCACTGGATCGCGATCAGTCTCCAGAGTTCCACAGTCCAATACATGAACAAGTGCGGCGCAACGTTCAACGTGGCGCAAAAACTCTAAGCCAAGTCCCTTACCTTGAGAGGCTCCGGGAATTAACCCTGGAACATCGGCGACTGTAAAACGTGTATCTCCGGCTTGCACTACTCCAAGATTTGGAACCAGAGTTGTGAATGGATAGTCGGCGATCTTCGGACGTGCTGCTGAAATCGAGGCGATCAACGATGACTTACCCGCACTAGGAAATCCAATTAATCCAATATCGGCAACGCTCTTAAGTTCAAGGATGAGTGTGCGTGATTCGCCCTCTTCACCCTTAAGTGCGAAGCCCGGAGCGCGACGTTTGCGAGAAGCAAGGCCAGCATTACCAAGTCCACCTTTACCGCCTTGGGCTGCAACAAATCGAGTGCCTGCACCAACTAGGTCAGCGAGGATATTTCCGTCAACATCTTTAACAACGGTTCCATTAGGAACCGACATAACTAAATCTCCGCCTTCTCCACCATTGCAATAATCGCCATAACCTGGTCGACCATTGCCGGCTTTGCGGTGCGGTGAGTGATGGAAATCTAAAAGCGTCGTGACGTTGTCATCCACTACAAGAATGATGTCGCCACCGCGACCACCATTTCCACCATCGGGCCCACCCAATGGAACAAACTTTTCGCGGTGAATGGAGACACAACCATCTCCACCGCTACCAGCAGATGCGTGCAGTGTTACGCGATCGACGAATGTAGCCACTTACACACCTCCTCCTAATAAATATAATTCGTAAAAATAAAAGCGGGCCCGCAGTCGCGGACCCGCCAAAGTAATTTTGCGCGAGTTAGGCGACAGGAACTACCGGGACGATATTTACAACCTTACGTCCGCGAGCCTTGCCGAACTCAACTGCACCAGCTGCCAAAGCAAAGAGTGTGTCATCTTTTCCGATGCCAACATTCTTGCCAGGGTGGAAAACTGTTCCGCGTTGACGGACCAAGATCTCGCCACTCTTTACAACCTGTCCACCAAAACGCTTGATACCCAAGTACTGAGCATTTGAATCGCGACCATTTCGAGTCGAGGAGACTCCCTTTTTACTTGCCATCTCTTACTCGCCTCCTTTAGTTGTTAATCGCGGTGATTTTTACCCGCGTGAGTTGGGAACGGAAACCTGAACGACGGCGATAGCCGGTCTTGTTCTTGTAACGGAGGATGTCGATCTTTGGACCCTTGGTCTCTTCGACGATCTCGCCAGTTACCTTTGTAGCAGCCAAGGTCTTGGCATCAGTTGTGATCTTGGCACCATCAACGAGAAGAAGTGCTGGGAAATTGACCGATGCGCCTACGGCAGCATCAATACGATCCACTGTAATCGTGTCGCCAACAGCAACCTTCTCCTGACGGCCGCCAGCTTTTACAATCGCGTACACGGTTAACTCCTTCTAACTTATTCTGCATGATGAACCAAGCCCTATTTTTGGGCAGGGGATTAGGGTACGGATTCCAGGGGTCTGGGGTCAAACTGGGGTTATTACACCCGTGCTGACTGCCCGGCGACGCTTACGCGGCGGTTGGCCACTGGATCTATGGAGAACTGGGGTTTCAACCTCTTCTGTGGGGGTTGAGGCTGGCTCATGGGCCCCACTATTGGAGTCAGAGGACTCGGAATCAGAGGCCTCAGAAGGCTCCTCCTCGCGCTCGCTCGATGGCACATAGCGCTGCTCCATATCTTTCTCGAGAGCAACCTTGCGGACCGGCTCCGAATGGATATGAATTCCGCGACCACCGCAGGACTCGCAGGTGGTGGAGAAGGCCTCAATCAGGCCCTGACCCACGCGCTTACGTGTCATTTGGACGAGTCCAAGAGAGGTCACTTCAGCGACCTGGTGCTTGGTGCGGTCACGACCGAGACACTCGACTAGGCGACGCAGTACTTGATCACGGTTGGATTCAAGAGCCATATCGATGAAGTCGATAACGATGATTCCGCCCATATCGCGCAGGCGAAGTTGACGGGCAATTTCCTCTGCCGCCTCAAGATTGTTCTTGGTGACAGTCTCTTCGAGATTTCCGCCCTTGCCGATGAACTTTCCGGTGTTGACGTCGATCACGATCATCGCCTCAGTGCGATCGATGACGAGCGATCCGCCAGATGGCAGATAAACCTTGCGATCAAATGCCTTAGCAAGTTGTTCCTCGATGCGGTTCTCCGCAAAGAGATCGCGAGCGCCAGACCATTTTTCAATCTTTGCAGTTAACTCTGGAGCAATGTGTCCGAGGTAGTTGTTGATGTCATCCCAGGCCTCATCGCCCTGAACGATCAAACGACGGAAATCCTCATTGAAGATATCGCGAATAACGCGAACTGTGAGATCGGGTTCGCTATAGAGAAGTGATGGTGCAGATGTTGAAGGGTTCTCTGCCTTCTCTTGAATGTCATCCCATTGTGCCTTGAGGCGAATTACATCGCGCTCAAGCTCTTCTTCGCTCGCGCCTTCCGATGCAGTACGAACAATCACACCGGCTTCTTCAGGGATCAAATTCTTAAGAATTGATTTCAAGCGACTTCGCTCTTGATCTGGAAGTCTGCGGCTAATACCGCTCATCGCTCCCCCAGGTACATAAACCAAGTAACGACCAGGAAGTGAGATCTGAGAAGTTAAGCGGGCACCCTTTTGACCGATCGGATCTTTGGTGACTTGTACTAGAACTGATTGACCTGTCTTAAGAACATGCTCGATCTTGCGGGTCTGTCCTTCGGCGATACCTGCGGCATCCCAATTAACTTCGCCGGCATAGAGAACAGCGTTACGACCCTTGCCAATATCAACGAATGCCGCCTCCATTGATGGAAGCACATTCTGTACTCGACCAAGGTAGACATTGCCAACATATGAAATATTGCTATTTCTATTTACATAGTGCTCGACCATGATCTTGTCTTCAAGAACTGCGATCTGGGTGCGGTCACCTGTCTGGCGTACCAACATTTCGCGATCTACATTTTCACGACGAGCTAAGAATTCTTGTTCGGTGATTATCGTTCCGCGGCGACGAGTGAAGTCGCGTGGTGCGCTGCGATCATCGCGTTCGCGACGATCTCTATTTCTGCCACGATCACGATCGCGGTTCTCGCGATTGTTTCGTGATGGGCGCTCAGTGCGTGTTGGTGCGCTCTCGCGTGGAGGGCGGACTTTAACAACTGTTACTACGCCATCTTCATCGACGCTCTCGCCTGGTTCAACGCCTTCACCCTTTGCACGACGACGGCGGCGACGGCGATGGGTAGTGCCGTCAGCATTGAGAACATCCTCTTCACCATCAAGTGAATCTGGATCGAGTGGATCACCATCTTCATTGACGGTGTTCTCATTGGAAAGATCATCAGTTGGACGGCGGCGTCCACGTCCACCCCGGCGACGGCGACGGCGTTGTGCCTGCTCCTCGCTCTCGGCAGGACCATTGCTCGCCTCGGCTGGTGCATCAGATGGAGCTGCCTTAGGAGCACGCGCCTTCTTAGGTGGGGCTACCTCGAGAGGAGCCTCTTGAAATAGGGGTACTGGAACGGGAGTAGTTGCCTTCTTAACCTTGGCAGGTGCAACTGCCTCTGTGGGAACCTCAGCGACAGCCTTCTTAACGGCGCGCTTTGCAGGCGTCTTGCCGTTTGGGTTGCTAACTGGGTCGGTCTCGGTTGGAGTAGGAGTCGAATTACCTTCAACTGAACTCTCACCTTTGGTCGCAGCGGGTTTAGCCGCGCGCTTACGCGATTTCTTTGGCTCTGGCGCCATAAAACAAATCCTCTTCTAAATAAAGCTCTTAAAAACCTGACACATACAAAAATCTAGGGATTTCGAACCTTCGCGGCGGACGATTCGCGCTGAAGTACTGAAATCTTGGAATAAGTATCGCAGATCAGAGGCTGATAGCCAATTTGACGCTACCGAGAGCGCAAATGAACGTTCTGAAGCAGCCCAAAGCCGATTAAGGTCGCAAACATCGAGGAGCCTCCATATGAGATGAAAGGCAGGGGCACACCGGTCATCGGCATCAGCCCCATCGACATTCCGATATTTTCAAAGGTCTGCAGGGCAAACCACGCGATAACACCAACACATACCAATCGACCAAAGAGATCGTTGGTTCGCTGGGCAATTAAGAACGCTCGCCAAAAGAAGAGCCCAAAGAATGCGAGTAGTAGACCAGAGCCAACAAATCCTGTCTCTTCTCCTGCAACCGTAAAAATGAAGTCTGTCTGTTGCTCAGGAACAAATCTTCCATTGGTCTGCGGACCATGGAACAAGCCACGACCCAAAACACCTCCAGAACCAATAGTGATACGTGCCTGCCTCAATTGATAACCACTCTGTTGTGGATCAGCGTTGGGATCCACGAATGATTGCAGGCGCTTAACTTGGTACTCACTCACCACTCCAGCTTTAACTGCTACGAATCCCCCAAGCATCGCCAGCAAAATTAATCCCCACACCCATCGTGAGGGCGCTCCGGAAACAGCAATCATGATCACGATCGATGCACTAATGATGAGCGTCGTACCTAAATCGGGTTGCAACATAATCAAAAGAATTGGTAGCGCTGCAACCGCTAAAGCTTTCATCACATCTCTATCGGTGGGATCGGCACCCACTCCATTTCGCTCTGCCAAGATCATCGATATTCCAAGAATGATCGAGATCTTCGCTAGCTCCGCTGGTTGAATCTGGAATCCACCTGGAAGTGCGATCCAAGCCTTTGCTCCGTTAACAGTTGAGCCAACGCCTGGAGTAAGAACCGCCATAAGCCCGAGAACTCCTAGCCCCCACACGATCGGGGTATAGGCACGGAGCAATCGATAATCGATCAATGTTGTTCCATACGCCATCGCTAAACCAATGAAGATATTTATTAGGTGGCGCTTCAAGTAATACTGGGGATCTAGATGTTGCGAGGCGTACCAATTTTTGGTGGCGGCATAAACCAAGACAGATCCAAAAGCTAAGAGCACAACAACCGAAAAAGTTAACCAACGATCGTAACCAGATACATTTCTGACAATGCGATGCGTGCGAGTCTGCGTGCGGTAGAGCGTCACGGCGTCGTCACCTTCGCATTCTTTAGATCAATTGTTGGCAGATCTGAAGGCGGGGCTCCACTTGGGAAGACCGCTTTCTTGGGATCTACAGTATTACCAGTTACCCCAAAGAGCGCGTCATAAATATCTTTGACACCAACCGCCGATGTTGAGGCGCCATATCCGCCCTGGCTCACCATCATCACAACTGCATATTCCGGCTTGTTTGAAGGGGCGTAGGAGGCAAACCAGGAGGTCGGATCCTTAGCGGTTCCATTGGCATTTCGACCCTGAACCTGACCGGTACCCGTCTTACCGCTGACGGGGATTGGATAGTTAGCAAAGATGGGGGCGGCTGTTCCACTTGTAGCAACGGCGCGGAGCGCACCATGTAGAAAATCTAGGGTGCTAGATGAGGCAGGTATCTTGCCATTTACTTGAGGTGCAAACTCTTGCACCACTGTCCCATCTGGTTTAACAACCGCACGCGCAACCTCAGGCTTGTACAAGGTTCCACCATTAGCAATCGCTGCATAGACATCGGTCATTTGAATCGGAGTCATGAGCACATCGCCCTGTCCAATTGCAAAATTCACCGCATCACCTGCGCGCACGATGTAGCCATCGGTGCAATCTTCTTTCGCAACTGCGATCAAGAAAGGTGTGAGGTCTGATGGTCTAGCCCGAGTGGTGTAGTTGCAATAAAAATTCTTATTCGCTTTGTAGTAGGCCAGTTTCCATGCACGGTCTGGCAGTCGACCAGAGGCTTCAGAGGGAAGATCGATGCCGGTAGGTTTACCAACGCCAAAGAGCGCGGCATTCTTAAAGAAAAAATCATTGGGATTGCTCTTGGGGCGAAGACCGCCATCCTTAACCCATTGGTCGT
>DAIOGE010000004.1:11764-23709 GCA_036745375.1 Candidatus Nanopelagicaceae bacterium | reverse complement strand
TGGATTTTCCCTTGCAATTTTCGCAATATCGAGCCCAAGTTGAAATCCTGGACGGCGCCAGTCAACCCACAGAATCTCATCACCAAAACACTTCTTGGTGAGAGCTTCTCCGTCTAACGAGGTGGCCAGAGCAATAATGGAATCTGGATGAAGGTGATCAACGTGGGCGTATTCAACGAGCCCATGCATCGCCGTATCAATACTTGGCGCTGCGCCTCCCCGACCAAAAGAACAATAGTCAAAGAGAGCAACCATCTCGTCTTCGAATTCGACTCCTCGATAAACATTAACGAGGGCCCTCATCCGATCGAGGTAGAGCGCCGCAAGACCTGAGGCCTTGAGGGTTCCCAGGTCACCACCGGAACCTTTTACGTAAAGAACCTCGACTACTTCACCCGTGGATGGGTCGACAGCCTCTCCCTTAGATGAGGTATTTCCACCCGCATAATTTGTAATTTTTGGATTAGATCCCAATCGATTACTTCGCGCCAAGAGTTCTTTTACCGCTTTGTTCTCCGACATGTTGCTTATGCTCCCCAACCGGCTTGGTTTCCACCGACTCGCTCGGCGGCAATTTTCTCTGCATATCCAGAAGAGGCGTAGGCCTTCATAGGCTCGGGATTGATTCCGATACTCTCACGCCACTCGCGGATCAACGGGCGCACATCTGTGTTGTATGCGTCCATCAGAACCTCATGAGCTCCCAAGACATCACCATTTTGCTGGGCACTTCGAAGTGCGGACTGATCAACCAAAACAGCCTTGGCAACCGCCTCCTGGACATTCATAATTGATCGGATCTGACCTGGGATTTTCGCTTCAATGTTGTGGCATTGATCGAGCACAAAGGAGATCGGGGTTCCTTCATCAAATCCTCCGCCGACATTCACCTCATGCATGATTCGGAAAAGTTGGAAGGGATCCGCGGCGCCGACAATGAGATCATCGTCTGCATAGAAACGAGAGTTGAAATCGAAAGCACCGAGTTTATTGACTCGCAGCAAGTTGGCGACGATAAATTCAATGTTGGTTCCTGGTGCATGATGACCCGTATCTACGACCACCCAAGCTTTAGGTCCCAATTCAAGGCAATGCATTAGCGAAGTTCCCCAGTCGGGAACATCTGTCGTGTAGAAAGACGGCTCAAAGAACTTGTATTCAAGCAAAAGACGCTGATTCTCCCCAATTTTTGCATAGGTTTTTTTGAGCGATTCAGAGAGACGCTCTTGGCGTTCACGGATACTGTCTTGACCAGGATAATTTGTTCCATCGGCGAACCAAAGCTTGAGATCTCGCGAGCCAGTGATATCCATAATATCAATGCATTCAAGGAGGTGGGAGACAGCCTTGGCACGGATTCTTTCGTCAGGATTACACACTGAACCTAATTTGTAGTCGTCATCCTGAAAAGTATTTGAATTGATCGTCCCGAGAACAACACCAAGTTCCTTTGCGTGAGCCGCTAACTTCGCGTAATCCTCAACCTTGTCCCAAGGAATGTGTAAGGCAACACTAGGAGTTGCGCCGGTGAACTTGTTGACCTGAGCGGCATCTGCAACTTTCTCATAAGGATCCCTCGGTACCCCTGGTTGACCAAAGACTTTGAACCTGGTGCCAGAATTTCCATAAGCCCAGGAAGGCGTCTCGATCTTGAGACGACTTAGTACCTCATTCACTGCACTGTGACGTGACATTGCTTCTCCCTTATTTGAAGTCTCAAACGACTATCAATTCGATATCAAGAATTTCGCTTATCGCCTTAAGTTCATTCACTCTGTGTCCAATACCTAGCGCCCAGTGGTGAGGTACGCCTGTGGCACTCCAGTCGTCGCACCACTGTCCAGGATTCTTGCCAAAATCAACGAGTGATGTGGTGTTGCCAATTCGCAGTCGTGGACCATCGACGACTACACCCTCTGAAGCGACAAACTGATACTTACCATTGCGGCGTTGTGTTACCCCAAAGACAGTGACTGGTCCGTGAGCAACATCGAACTCAACTGAAACTCCCGCCCCGCGCTTGCCATGGTAGACACCTAAGCCACGCAGGATTGGCCTTCCGTTACTAATTGCAAGGTGGGCGGGTCCATCGTGGCCCATCTCGACAACTCCAGAATTAAAGTTAAGAGCTTGAAATTCAGTAAAGGAACCTCCAGCACCCATTCGATCTAACATGAGCATGCCAATCGAAGTGCGTAACTCATATTCACCGACAGCAGGAACTCCCTGCGCCGTCAGGAGAGAACATCCAAGTATTAACCCCGCACCTAACCGTTCATGAATTTCATCATCAAGGCCGCGGTGATAATAAGCTAAACTTGTAATGTCAAAATCTTCAACGATCTGCTCAAGTCCAACAGCTACTTTGGCAGCCCATTCTAGATCGCTCTCTCGAACGGTCTCGTGAATATCAAATATCTCCCGAGTTAATTTGAGGATCCTTGTTACTTCCTCGGGAGAGACTTTCTCAACTCGCACTCGCAAGTCATCAAACTCTATTACTTCCATGTGCCCACCGAAGTGCGTGGTCACCATTGTCATATCTGTAGAGACATCTAGCATGCCTGGATATAGGTGACCCATGATTCCATGACGCGAATTTTGAAGAATGCTCCGGATGCTTGCTGCTTGAATCCAGCTCGTTATCTTCTCCCAGGCGCGCTCCTCTCTTAAAAAACCTGAAACGGAACGAAACGGAACTCCAGCGCGCTCAAATGCATTCGCCATCTCGGGGAGCGGACAGGCACCGCAATATGCCAACCAAGCACCAGTATCAAATGAATCATGATCCATTTGCTCACTCGGTTGTAAATTGATCAAGAGGACTGGTGCATTGCTCCGCTGTGCAATTGGGACGATCATAGAAGAGGTCATATAGGTCGTGAGAAAGGTGATGATGAGGTCGCAACCTGCCTCACGCAATTTCTCTGCTGCGATTGCGCCTTCTTGAGCATCTGAAATAAAACCAACATCTACGAGTTCCAGATCTAAGGCAGAAATTCTCTCTGAAACATACTGTGCCGACTCTTTGAGTTGTGGAAGTAGATTTGGAAATTGCGGCCAATAAGTTCCAAGACCGCCCGCAACTAAGCCAACTTTTACTCTCTTATTGGGACGCCGAGCAGGAATTAGGCGCGATGTGCCAACCGGATTTAAAGTCATGACCAACCTTCTTTATTAAATCGTTTCAATAATATGGAATAGCATAATTTAACTGGCCGAGTTAGGTCAATACTCAAAGCGGGAATCTAGATAACAATTGAGCCTCATTTTGAGGAAAATAGGGGTTGAACTCCCAACTCAACCCTCCCTTCGATAATTGAAAAAAGTGCTGTATCGTTTCAATCATGTCGACAGGAATTCGCCGAGTGGCCGAAAAAGCGGGTGTCTCTCTCGGTACAGTCTCTAATGCAATAAACCGCCCCGAGATTCTTGCCCCGGAAACCCTTAAGCGGGTTCGCAAGGCAATCGATGAGTTGAAGTTCATTCCTAACGCTTCGGCCCAAACTTTGCGGGCTGGTAAAACTCGAATCCTTGGCTTAGTGGTCCCGGATATCTCCAATCCGTTCTTTACAGATCTTGCGAAAGGCGTGAATGATGCAGCTCTCTTGGCCGGATATGTAGTCATTCTTTGTAATACCGATGAAGACTCCGAAAAAGAAGATCACTACATTGATATTTTAGCTGGTCAGAATGTTCGTGGAATTTTGATAACTCCAGCGCACGAGACCAACAAGCGTCTTAATGAAATTTCTAAACGAGGAATTGGCCTAACTCTGGTCGACCGACCATCTATAGGGCTAGACACGTGTAGCGTCGAAGTAAATGATGCGCACGGCGGTCTGTTGGCCCTTGAGCACTTATATGAGCGGGGACATAGAAAAATCATGTGCCTCACTGGCGAATCTGATATTCCACAAGTTGCTGAGCGCGAGAGAGGAATGCGCGAGGCGATCTCTCGAATTCCTAAAGCCGATCGCCCGACTATCATCACTCAGAGAATTCCGATGATGACAGCAGATAGCGCTAGCACCGTGATGAGCGAGCATATTTCGGAAAAAGGTTTAAATTTCACCGCAGTTATATGCGGCAATGACCTTGTAGCTTTTGGAGCAATTCGGGCAATACGAGCAGCTGGATATTCGATTCCGGAAGATGTGAGTGTCATTGGGTATGACGATATTGATTTTGCAGCAAATGCCACCGTCCCACTCACCTCTATTGCGCAACCGAAATATCAGTTGGGATATGCAGCGGCTGAACTTGTTATATCCGAATGTGAAAATCCCGAGAAGCATGCACACCAAAAGATTCAATTCCAACCACATTTAATTGTAAGAAATTCAACAAGAAGTATTTAAGGCAAATAAAAGCGGGTTCCGAGAGAATCTCTCGGAACCCGCTTCGCAGGTTATTTTATACTTACTCTAGAAGTTGAACTTAGCGATATTCGTCTTATCGAAGACGAATGGAGGGCCAAGCACCACTGAAGGTCCAGTTCCACCCGCAGCAGGAAGAACTGTGTAAGCACCGAGACTTCCAGCTGTGAACTTGTCACCAGCAGCGCCTGTGATTACTCCCGAGGCGATATTTGCTGCTGCATAACCAGCGAGTTGTCCCAAGTTGATTGGATTCCAAAGTTCAAATTTAGCGCAAGTGCCGTCTAGCACATACTTCTTCATCTGTGATGGCAATCCAAGACCTGTAAGAGTCAGATGCTTGAGAAGACTCTTATGGGTGTCGAGATATTGAGCTGCAGTTGAAATACCGACAGTTGTTGGAGAGATAATTCCACGAAGGTTTGGATATGCGGAAAGTAGTCCCTGAAGAACTGTTAATGAGGTTGCAGGATCATCGTTTCCATATACAGTTGAAACCAACTTCATATTTGGATACTTCTTGAGTTCCTTCTTCATGTAGACGATCCATGAGTTCTGGTTTGTTGCAGTTGCTGCAGCAGACAGAATTGCAATCTGTCCCTTGCTACCAATTTCCTTGGCAAGCAAATCAACTTCGGAACTTCCGATTGTTGAAGTGACTGCCTGATTGATGAATAGGTGATTAGGGCAAGTCACATCTGAATCTGATGCGACCACAGCAATACCGGCTGCCACTGCCTGAGCAAGTGAAGGGCAAAGAGCCGTTGGATCATTACCAGCGATAACAATTCCGGCAGCATGCGCTTGAATTGCAGCCTGGATGGAAGGGATTTGTGCAGCAGCTGTGTCAGCCGTTCCGCTGCTTACAACTGAGGTGTCACCCAGAGCTTTGAGAGCTGAAGCGATTCCGCCATCTTCAAGAGTCTCGTAAGGGTTCAGGGTGTCTTTTGGAATTAGGTAGAAAGTTTGACCGCTCTTTAAAGTCCCCGCTGCCTGAGAGGCGGAGGCTCCAATGCCTGCCATGCTCGCCACCATGGCAGCGATTGCCATAAGAGGGATTGCACGATTTCTCAACTTCATGTTTGAGTTACCTTTCAACGGCTGACAGCAGTGACTATCAGCGAGTTTGGACGATCCTTTGATCGAAGTAGGCTAAGAAAACTCCCGTTATTGAAACGTGTCAATAGAATTCTAGGCTGATTTCTATTACATTTTCGTTATAGAAGCGGTAAAAGGTCGCGTCTTCGTTGACACGTTTCAATGACCGGCAATAGGCTCAGATGAATTCAGAGCCAAGTAATTTTCTAATATCGGAAATTGGAGCGCACCGTGCATCCCCATGAAGCCGTCCTCAAGGTTGAGCACGTATCAAAATCATTCGGGCTCGTGCAGGCGCTAATCGATGGTTGTGTTGAACTATTTCCAGGTGAAGCTCATGCGCTCCTTGGTGAAAATGGTGCCGGAAAATCGACCCTCGTCAAGATTCTTGCGGGCATTTATGACGTAGATGCGGGAGAGATCATTCTCAATGGAGTCCCCGTAGAAATAACAAGCCCGCTTGCCGCACGAGCCGCAGGTATTGCTGTTATTTATCAAGAGCCAACCTTATTTCCCGATCTCTCAGTCGCTGAAAATATTTTCATGGGAAGACAGCCACTGAGTGCTGGTCGAAGGATAGATAAGGCTGAGATGATCCGTCGAACCAAGAGTGTATTTGAAAGACTTGGTGTCGATATCTCAGCTACTCGCAAGGCTCGTGGTCTATCTGTTGCAGATCAACAAATTGTGGAAATTGCTAAAGCAATCTCATTTGATTCAAAGATAATCATTATGGATGAGCCAACTGCAGCATTGACCGAGGTTGAAGTTGCTCGACTATTTGAAGTTGTAAAAACTTTGCGGTCCGAGGGCTCAGCCATCATGTTCATCTCTCATCGACTTGAAGAAGTATTTGCTATGTGCCAAAGAGTCACAATCATGCGTGACGGAAATTTCGTACGAACCTCAACGATCGAAGAGATATCGCTCGATGAAATAATTTTTTCTATGGTGGGACGGGATATCGTCTCTGTTTACTCTCGGCACAATTCCGAACTTGGAGATTTGATTCTAGATGTCAAAGGGTTGACTCGCGCTGGCGTATTTAAAGACATCAATTTTCAGGTTCACTCCGGGGAGATCGTAGCTCTTGCGGGGCTAGTTGGTGCAGGCCGAACAGAAGTTGCGCGCGGGATTTTTGGAATCGATCCCATTGACGCGGGAGAGGTCACCTTTAAGGGCAAGAAATTAAAGTCGGGTTCACCTTTGGCGGCGATGAGTGCAGGTATTGGTTTTGTTCCAGAAGATCGTCGACAACAAGGCCTCGTTATGGACATGGCAATTGATAGGAATGTGGCGCTTGCCTCTATTCATGATTTAACTCGTCTTGGACTAATAAAAGGTGGATCAGAGAAATCTTTAGCTACTCGGTGGGCGAGCCAACTTCAAGTAAAATTCGGGCGTTTTTCTAATCCGGTGAAGACCCTTTCCGGTGGAAATCAACAAAAAGTAGTTCTCGCAAAGTGGTTGGCGAGAACCCCCAGCTTATTAATTATTGATGAACCTACCCGTGGAATTGATATCGGAACCAAATCCGAGGTCCACAAACTCCTTTCGGAATTAGTGTCAAAAGGAATAGGAATCTTAATGATCTCATCGGAGATGCCGGAAGTATTGGGAGTCGCTGATCGGATTTTAGTAATTCACGAAGGCAGACTTTCAGCAGAATTCTCGCGAGCTGAGGCAACCGAAGCTCTCATTATGCGAGCAGCAACGGGACAAGAAAGTGTTGTTGCATGATGGGGGCTTCAATTTATAAGAAATCAAGGAGTAGTAGTTTTCTTCTTAAAGCATTTCAGTTGCGCGAGATGGGCATCTTAATTGCAATTGTCTTAGTGTTTGGCTTAGCGCTCATTAAAAATTCCTCATTCGCAAGCACCGCAAGTATCCAACAACTTCTCTCTGGACCTTCCGTTGTCATTCTATTGGCGGTCGGCGAAACACTCGTCATCATCACTAAGAATGTTGACCTGTCGATCGGCTCAATCTTGGGGCTTTCGGCTTATGTGGTCGGAGATCTCTTCGTTCATCACCAAGGTATGCCAGTTTGGATAGCACTCTTGGCGGGAACGTTCGTTGGTTTGCTGTGCGGACTAATAAATGGCTTAATAGTTGCGTATGCCAAAGTGCCGGCATTGGTTGTAACGCTGGGAATGCTTTATATCATCCGCGGAGTTGATGCATTGCTTGTAAATGGTCGACAGATAGTTCCAAGCAGTATTCCGAACTCTTTCATTAACTTAGGGTCGAATTCGATTCTTGGAATTCCCATCCTGACGCTTATCGCGGGAGCTGCTGTTCTTATCTTCACATACATAATGCGAACCTTCCGCCCTGCTCGCGACTTTTATGCTATTGGCTCTAATACTGAGGCCGCAGTTTTAGCGGGTGTAAGAGTACAACGAAGAGTATTTACCGCCTTTCTTATAAGTGGATCATTAGCAGGTCTTGGTGGAGCACTGTGGTTGGCCGAGTTTGCAACAGTAGGTTCGACTGCTGGGAGTGGCTACGAGCTAAACGTAGTTGCCGCAGTGGTTGTTGGAGGCGTGGCCATATTTGGTGGAAGCGGAACAGTGCTTGGCGCGGCCTTCGGCGCATTGCTTCTTAATACCATTGATCAAGCGTTGGTAGCCTCTCGCGTCTCTTCCTTCTGGAACCAGGCAGTTGCGGGTGCGCTACTACTGGTCGCAATTGCCTTTGACCGATATGTTTCATTGAAAACTGAGCGCGCTCTTCGCGTCGACAGATTTTCGAGCTCGGAGGCGAAATAAATGAGTAATCTAAAAACGCTTTTGAGCGGCCGCAGTCGCACATTGGTGCGATGGGAATTTGGATTAGTTTTGCTCTTGATTGCAACGTTGATCTTTGGGGCGAACGAATCTAAGTATTTCTTAGGGTGGCAAACCTTTTTCTTTGCTGGGCTGAACTTTGGTGAGATTGCCATCATGGCTCTTCCTATGACCCTCATCATTATCACCGGTGAGATCGATCTATCTGTGGCATCAATGCTCGGTTTATCTGCAAGCCTGTTGGGTTACCTCTTCATCCATGGATGGAATATTTGGTTGGCAATGGGCATCTGTCTGATCGTCGGAATTTTAGGCGGCGCTTTGAACGGCGCGCTCATAACGATTCTTGGGCTACCTTCAATTGCGGTGACCATCGGCACCTTGACTCTATATAGAGGAATTGCGCTCATCGTGCTCGGAAGTAATACAGCACAAGGCTTTCCGGTGAGTTTCACTAAGTTGAGTCTGCCAATAGCCCACACCCACCTTGCTTGGGATTTTGCGATATTTATCGTTCTGGCTCTCGTTTTCGGAGTCATCCTCCACTCCACCGCCTTGGGGCGATCCATCTTTGCGATTGGGCTCCAACCAGAAACTGCCTTTTTCTCGGGCATCCGGGTCAAGCGCATAAAGTTCAGCCTTTATGTAGTCTCAGGTCTAATTTCTGCCTTTGCTGGACTTCTCTACACCTTCCAACAATCGAGTTCCGCATCTGATACCGGGTTGGGATTGGAACTCAATGTCGTCGCAATCGCGCTCTTTGGCGGAATCTCAATCTTTGGAGGTAGGGGAACGATAATTGGGGTCGTGCTCGCGGTATGTGTCTTTGGAAGTCTGCAGGCATCATTAACTGCAATTAATGTCTCAGCACAAGCTCAAAATATTGTGACTGGCTGTCTCTTACTCGTGAGCGTTCTGCTTCCGAATTTAACGCAGAGTTTTAGCGGCACTAAACGAAAACTTCAAAGGCGAAAGGTGGTCGGAACACAGTGACTCAAAGAATCTGTTTTCAATTACGAATCAATCCGATTCATGCCGCCGAATACAAGGAACGACATGCAGCCGTCTGGCCAGAGATGTTGGAAGCGCTCACAAAAACCGGTTGGAAAAACTACTCACTCTTTCTAGATCCACACGGGGTGTTGATTGGCTACCTAGAGTGTGAAGACTTTGATGAGTGTGTGAGATTGATGAATGAGACAGATATAAATGCCAAATGGCAGGCTTCAATGGCGAAGTTCTTTCTTGGTTTAGATGGCGGCGCACCAGATGGTGCCATCGTCCCATTAGAGCATATTTTTTATTTACCCTAGTTTTAACTTAGGAAAGGTTAATTGTGCCGGACAACATAGATCGTCAGTTTCCAAATCCGAAAGATTTAGCTCCACTTCTTAAATTTCAACTTCCTACCATTCATCGAAAGCAACGCCGCCTAGAGCGCGCTCTTGACATCTGGGATCTACGTGAGATCGCAAAGAGGCGCACCCCTCAAGGACCATTTGATTACACAGATGGCGCGGCTGAAACAGAGGTGAGTCTCCGTCGAGCGCGGCAAGCCTTTCTAGATCTCTCCTTTGTGCCTAACATTTTGCAAGATGTCTCTGCGGTTAATTTGAGCAGGCAGACGCTAGGAAGAACTTTTGGAATGCCTGTTGGTATTGCTCCCACTGGTTTCACTCGCATGATGCAGTCCGAAGGTGAGAGAGCTGGAGCCAAGGCAGCTGCTCGCTTCGACATTCCATTCACCTTGTCGACTCTTGGCACGACCTCAATTGAGAAGGTTGTTGCGGCTGCCCCCCATGGTGAAAATTGGTTTCAACTTTATATGTGGAAAGATCGTGAAGCGAGCATGGCCTTAGTTGAACGAGCAAAGAGTGCGGGGGTCAAGAATCTTGTTCTTACGGTTGACGTACCTGTTTCAGGAGCGCGATTGCGGGATAGTCGAAATGGATTAACGGTCCCTCCTAAATTGAGCGCCAAAACACTTATAAATGCGATTCCCCGGCCTGAGTGGGTTTGGAATTTCTTGACAACAGCCCCACTTGAATTTGCATCCATGTCGAGTTGGAACGGCACGGTTGGAGAGCTATTGGACTATATGTTTGACCCGACGATGACTTTTGAGGATCTCAAGTGGGTACGTGAACAGTGGGATGGAACTCTCACAATTAAAGGAATTCAAAACGTGGAAGATGCGAAGCGCTGCGCCAAATTCGGGGTTGATGCCATCATTCTTTCAAATCACGGTGGCAGGCAATTAGATCGAGCGATCGCTCCTCTACATTTACTTGTCGATGTGAAGCGGGAGCTGAAAGGTGATCTTGAAGTTCACCTCGATACAGGCATTATGCATGGCGGCGACATTGTGGCGGCGATCGCACTTGGTGCGCAGTTCACATATATCGGTCGAGCATATTTATATGGGTTGATGGCAGGTGGACAGGAGGGCGTAGAGCGGGCTCTTACCATCTTGCGAGATCAGATGACGCGCACCATGAAACTATTAGGTGTAAAAACGCTAGAAGAGTTGGAACCGAAACACGTCAAACTGTTGGCTACTCATGCCGGACTAGGAAAATTACCTCAATAACCCAAATCAGTTTCATTAAAAATTATTTAGATCCAACCACTCCTTAATTTCTAAGACTGATTTCTGAGTTTGTGAGACCCAACCACTCATCCAAAGAAAGGCGTGTATCTGCCCTGGAAAGCAGGTGTACTTAACGTTAACCCCGAGTTCCGCTGCCTTCTTGGCAAATGCACTACCTTGATCGCGCAAGGGATCGTACTCAGCAGTTTGAATCAATGTTGGTGGCAAATTTTTTATCGATCCCGAGAGGTATGGCGATACGTATGGATGCGAACGGTCCCCCTCGTCGCCAAGATAGTTAGTAGTAAACCAATCCATGGCTTCCCTTTCCAATAGGTAACCGGATGCGTATGTTGAAGCACTTTCGTATTCGTTAAATACATCGAGGACCGGATAGAGAAGTATCTGAAATGCAGGAGCAGTAAGACCATTATCTATTGTGTAGAGGGAGACAGCTGCAGCAAGGTTGCCTCCTGCGCTATCACCTCCAATACCGATTCGAGCGGGATCAATTCCCAACCGCTCAGCGTTTTTCTGCACCCAAACGAGAGTGGCTAAAGAATCTTGTAGTGGAATCGGGAAGCGATGCTCAGGTGACTTTTGATAGTTAGGTGCGATAACAACTGTTTCACTCAATTGGGCAAGTAGGCGATGAGGCGTATCTGCTAGTTCAATATTGTTGGACGTCCACCCACTGCCATGTAAGAAAATCAGCGCTCGCAGCGGCTTTATGCTTGCAGTTTTAGGAATGTAAATTCGAATTGGGATATCGGCGGTAGGGGTAATAACAAACTCATGAAGAACCTTCTCAACCGGTGCGGGTTCTCCTTGGTACTTCTCCCACTGATATGCCTCACTACGAAAGATTTGGGGCGTGGTCTGTGAGAGAGGAGTTCCGGGAGTTTGAGTAAAGTCAGTTAAAAAGGCTGCAACCTCAGGATCGAGCTCCCCCATGAAATCTCTCCCTTCGGGCGGGTGGTGTAGGTAGCCGAAGGTTAGAGCAGATCGGAAAGAGACGCCTGAATAAGGAAGATGGCGGGAATAAACCTTCTCTCCACCCTGTTACCTGATCAACTCATAACTTGAGCC
>DAIOGE010000004.1:5395-11664 GCA_036745375.1 Candidatus Nanopelagicaceae bacterium | reverse complement strand
GAGAAGGCGAAGATCGAACTCTCCTCATCTGCACAGACTTCGATCAACCTTCCATACATCACAGTTGATGCCGAGAAGAATCCACTCTTCTTGGATGAGACGATCACACGAGCACAGTTCCAGAGCATGACTGCGGATCTTCTTGCACGATGCAAGGGTCCATTCCAGACAGTGCTTAAGGATGCTGGAATTCCGATCTCTGACATTGACCATGTTGTACTTGTCGGTGGATCAACCCGCATGCCTGCAGTTGTTGATTTGGTCCGCGAACTCACTGGTGGAAAAGAGCCAAACAAGGGCGTAAACCCTGATGAGGTTGTCGCTGTTGGTGCTGCTCTACAAGCTGGTGTACTCAAGGGAGATGTAAAGGACATCCTTCTACTCGATGTCACTCCACTATCACTTGGTATCGAAACCAAGGGTGGCGTTATGACAAAGTTGATCGAGAAGAACACCACGATCCCAACGAAGCGTTCAGAAATCTTCACAACTGCCGATGACAATCAGCCAGCGGTGCAGATTCAGGTATTCCAAGGTGAGCGCGAGATTGCAAGTGCAAACAAGCGACTCGGAATGTTCGAACTCACTGGAATCGCACCGGCTCCTCGCGGAGTCCCACAAATCGAAGTTACCTTCGATATTGATGCCAACGGTATTTTGCACGTAGCTGCAAAGGATCTTGGAACTGGCAAAGAGCAGAAGATCACCATTAGTGGTGGATCATCTCTCTCCAAGGAAGAGATTGACCGCATGGTCAAGGATGCAGAAGCACACGCTGAAGAAGATAAGAAGCGTCGTGAAGAAGCCGAGACTCGCAACATTGGTGACAGCCTGGTTTACCAGACTGAAAAGTTCATCAAAGACAACGAGGAGAAGCTCTCCCAAGGCGATGCAGCATCCAAGAAGGCTGACGTAGAAAGCGCACTTGCTGAACTCAGGAGCGCCTTGGCCGGAACCGATGTGAGTGCAATTAAGTCGGCTACCGAAAAGGTATCTTCTTTGAGTCAAGAACTCGGGGCATCCCTCTATGCAGCTAACGCTGCATCAGCATCAGAGGCACCTAAGGCTGATGATGGCGTAGAGGATGCTGAGATTGTAGAAGAGCAGTAATGATGGAAGAACCAACTGGCGCAGAGAGTGCTGAACAAGCACTCTCTGACGCAGTAGCCGAGGCAATTGCAGAAGTTGATCCGGTCGCTGTACTCACCAGCGATTTACAACGACTGCAGGCCGACTTCCAGAATTACCGCAAGCGCGTGGATAAAGAGCGTATTGAATCCGCAGAAGTTGTGACAGGAATCGTTCTAGCTCAACTACTCGGTGCATTGGATGATATTGATCGCGCTCAAGAGCATGGCGAGTTAACCGGTGGATTCAAGGCAGTAGCAGATCAACTGATCAACACCACGACAAAGTTGGGACTCTCCAAATTTGTTGATACAGGTGTGGCATTCGATCCAAATATTCACGAAGCGCTAATGCACGAGACATCTTCTTCAGTAACCGAGACTCAGGTGACAAAGGTCTTGCGTCCAGGTTACAAATTTAAGGAGAGAGTTCTTCGTCCGGCACAAGTAATTGTTACGGACCCCGAGTAAATTAGTAAAAATTAGATTAAGCAAAACATAAACTAAAAAGAGAGAAGTTGATGTAAATGGCCGCCAAGGATCTGTACGAGAAAGATCTCTACAAGATCCTTGGCGTGTCCAAAAATGATGATGCCGCCGCAATTAAGAAGGCATATCGAAAATTAGCTAAGGATCTACACCCCGATAAAACCAAGGGTGACAAGAAATTAGAAGATCGCTTTAAAGAGGTCTCCGAGGCCTACGAAGTTCTCTCTGACGATAAGAAGCGCGCCGAGTATCAAGAGATGCGCGATGCATTCACAACTGGTCGAGTTCCGCGTGGAGGACAACAGAGCCAGGGCGGTGGATTTTCCAGCGCTGGTTTTGAAGATATTTTCGGTGGCGGAGCACCTAATGACATTTTTTCAACTCTCTTCGGCGGAGGTAGCCGCGCTCCTCGTCGAGGACAGGATCTGCAGACCGAGACCACTATCTCATTTCGCGATGCCATCTATGGACGCGAGATAACACTTCGTGTTGGAGATCAAACAATCACGACGCGTGTTCCCGCAGGCATCAAAGATGGCGGCAAGATCAAACTCAAAGGACGCGGTGCCACCGGGCCTGCAGGACCTGGAGACCTCTTCATCATTATTCATGTCACTAAACATCCCGTCTTTACCCGCGATGGCAACAACTTGTTGATGACCCTGCCAGTTACTTTTACCGAAGCTTCACTCGGCGCCGATATCTCTGTTCCGACTTTGAGCGGAGAAGATGTAACAGTTCGCTTGGCACCCGGAACTCAGAATGGAAAAGTTTTACGGGTTAAAGGTCGTGGAGTAAAGAAGGATTCCCAGACCGGTGACCTCCTCATTACTGTAGAAGTCCACGTCCCACAACGACTGGACAGCAAGGCCAAGGCAGCGCTTGAGGAGTTCGCCAAATTAACTAAGGCAGAGTCACCACGTACTCATCTCAAAGAGAGGGCCGGGGCATGAGTTCAGAGCTACATCCAGATGATGACCAGGCGGTTTATGTAATTTCTGTTGCCGCAGAGCTATCTGGAATGCACCCACAAACTTTGCGTCAATACGATCGGATGGGCCTAGTTTCCCCGGGTCGAGCCAGCGGTCGGGGACGTCGCTACTCCCTGCGCGACATCGCATCGCTGCGCAATATTCAACGACTCGTAGGTGATGGAATCAATCTTGCGGGAATCAAAAGGATTATGGAGTTGGAGTCGGCTGTAGCCAATATGGCTGTAGAGGTTGCGAAATTGCGCACCGAGGTCGATGCACTGATGGCCGCTAATCCCCCTCGCGCCATTGTTAAGCACCCGGGACAGAGTGTGGTGATTTACAAAGAAGAGTAGATAGGGTTTCGCCATGACCACACGCGAGCAGCTTAAATCCGAAATTCTTAACAAGGCAGTTGTTCACGGAAAGGTCATTCTCTCCTCTGGCAAGGAGGCCGACTACTACGTCGACTTACGACGCATAACTTTAGATTCAACGGCTGCACCATTGGTCGGTGAGGTAATGCTCGAACTCACCAAAGACTGGGATTACGAGGCAGTCGGAGGATTAACGCTGGGTGCCGATCCAGTTGCTACCGCGATGATGCATGTAGCAGCCCGCCAGGGACGAAAGCTAGATTCCTTTGTAGTTCGAAAGGCAGAGAAGGCTCATGGACTTCAGAGAAGAATTGAAGGTCCCGATGTTGCAGGTAAGCGAGTTCTCGCCGTGGAAGACACTTCAACTACTGGCGGCTCAGTTCTAACTGCAGTGGAGGCACTTAAAGAAGCAGGCGCAATTGTGGTTGGAGTGGCTGTAATTGTTGAACGGGGTGCCACACAGACTGTAAGTGACGCGGGACTGGAATACCGGGCCGCTTATCAGTTGGCAGATCTAGGCTTATAAAACTTTTAAGACAGGTGCTTGCGACTGCGCCACTCTTTGAAGATCTCCCAACCCAGGGGCACTACGGTGATTACTGCGATAGCCAAGACAATATCGGTGAGATATTTTGAGATGGTATGCGCAAATGTATTTCCAGCTGCATAGGCACCCCAAATCAAGATCTGGGTCCACAAGATTGCGCCGAAAATATTCCAAAAGGTAAAGGTTTTAAAGGGCACTCGAATAATTCCAGAGAGTGGATTGATCAGGCCACGTACGACCGGAATGAAGCGACCAAGCACGATGGCGCGACCACGACCATACTTCGTGATGTACTTTTCGGCCGACTTGATCTTGCCCGGATCAAAGAATTTAGAGTCTGGCCTGCTAAAGATTTTGATGCCGTAATGCCATCCCAGCCAGTGGCCGAATTGAGAACCGACGATGGCCGATAGAGGAGCCCCGACGGCTACCAGTCCAATATTGAGGTGATGGCCGTGGGTCGAGCCGATGCCAGCGGCGAAGAGACCAGCGGTGATGAGCAGAGTGTCACCAGGAAGACCGATGATCAGGGGCAATCCAGTCTCCAGAGCCAAAATCGCGAAGATGATGACCAGGGAGTAGTTGGAATTGAGGGCTGAGGTGACGCTTATGAAGCTCATAGGGGCTAAAGGATACTGATTGGTGGCTGAAAATTTGTCATACACCTTATATATATGTGTAACCTTTCAACCCTTAGGAAGACCCTTAAAAGAAACTAGATCCCCCAACCGCCCCTATCCACTCAATGAGGAGTCAAAATAGTGACGACATCCGTGCAAGTCACCGGAACTAATCTAATTTACGTCTTTATCGTTCTTGGAGTTTCTCTGCTCGCGCTGGCCATTGCATATGGTCTTCGTGCTCAGGTACTGGCTCAATCCGATGGAACTGAGAAGATGAAGGAGATTGCAGCTGCAGTCCAAGAGGGCGCAGCGGCATATCTCAATCGCCAATTCAGGACGCTCTCAGTCTTTGTCGCGGTCGTCTTTGTCCTGCTCTTTGCACTTCCAGGACATGCCGATATTCGCATCGGCCGCTCCATCTTCTTCTTGCTCGGAGCTCTCTTTAGCGCTGCAGTCGGATACAACGGAATGTGGTTGGCGGTTCGCGCAAATGTCCGCGTTGCTGAGGCAGCTCGCCAGAAGTCAGCCGAGAAGGCGGTCAAGATCGCCTTCCGTACCGGCGGCGTCGTGGGAATGACCACGGTGGGACTTGGACTTCTCGGTGCTTCGCTCGTCGTCATCATCTACCGCGAAAATGCTCCTGAGGTACTCGAAGGTTTCGGTTTCGGCGCCGCAATGCTCGCGATGTTTATGCGCGTTGGAGGTGGAATATTTACCAAGGCTGCCGATGTTGGCGCCGACCTCGTAGGAAAAGTTGAACAAAATATTCCAGAAGATGACCCTCGTAACGCGGCAACAATCGCAGATAACGTTGGCGATAACGTCGGTGACTGCGCGGGAATGGCAGCGGACCTCTTCGAGTCATATGCAGTAACACTCGTTGCCGCACTGATTCTCGGTAAAGCTGGTTTCGGCGATGCTGGGTTGATCTATCCATTGATCGTTCCTGCAATTGGAATTGTTACTGCGATCATCGGTGTATTTATTACTCGACTTCGCTCCACTGATCGCTCTGCAATGCAGGCAATCAACCGTTCATTCTTCCTATCTGCAATTATTTCTGCGGTCTTGGTTGGATTCGCAACCTTTACATATCTACCTGGATCTATGAAGTTGTTGACTGGGTTGGATCCAGCACATACTTCAAGCAATGTAAATCCACGTCTACTGACATTCGGCGCTGTTCTCATTGGAATTGTTCTCGCCGCTGCAATTCAGGTCTTGACCGGATTCTTTACTGAGATTGGTCGTCGCCCAGTTAATGATGTTTCAGCATCTTCCAACACTGGCTCGGCAACTGTGATCTTGGCCGGTATTGCGATTGGATTCGAATCAGCCGTTTACTCTGCACTGTTGATCGCCGCAGCCGTATTTGGCGCATTTCTACTTGGGCACGGTTCGATCGTGCTTAGCCTCTTTGCTATTTCGCTCGCTGGTACCGGACTCCTCACAACAGTTGGAGTTATTGTTGCAATGGATACCTTCGGACCAATTTCAGATAACGCCCAAGGCGTTGCTGAAATGTCAGGCGATGTCCATGGCGAAGGTGCTGCAATCCTCACATCACTCGATGCTGTAGGAAACACAACGAAGGCGATCACAAAGGGTATTGCTATTGCTACTGCAGTACTTGCAGCGACCGCACTCTTTGGAGCATTTACAAATGCAATTTTGAAGGCGGTGAGTGATGCAGGTAAGACCGCATCTGCTCTCAACCTGCAATTCCAGGGAGTTCTCGATATCGCCAACCCACGTAACTTGGTTGGTCTCATTATCGGAGCATCAGTTGTATTCCTGTTCTCAGGTCTAGCAATCAATGCCGTTTCACGCGCTGCTGGTGCAGTTGTAGTGGAAGTCCGTGAGCAGTTCCGCCTACATCCAGGAATTATGGATGGAAGTGAGAAGCCGGAGTACGGTCGCGTGGTTGATATCTGTACTCGCGATTCATTGCGTGAGCTTGTCGCTCCTGGATTGCTTGCTGTTATGGCTCCTATTGCAGTTGGTTTTGGCCTCGGCGTCGGCGCACTCGGTGCTTACCTCGCAGGTGCCATCGGAACTGGAACACTCATGGCGGTCTTCCTTGCTAACGCTGGTGGAGCATGGGATAACGCAAAGAAGATGGTTGAAGATGGTCA
>DAIOGE010000004.1:3504-5295 GCA_036745375.1 Candidatus Nanopelagicaceae bacterium | reverse complement strand
ATCGCATAACTAACTCGGTTTACAGTGAGGGCAGAGGGCTCTCGTGGCCTTCAAGATCCTTTAGGAGTTAATTAATTTGGGTATCAAGCTTGTGATCGTGGAATCCCCTGCGAAGGCGCGCAAGATCGGCGCCTTCTTAGGGGATGACTACGTGGTGGAGGCTTCGGTCGGACACATTCGTGATCTGCCACAGCGCGCCGCTGATATCCCAGCTGAATATAAGAAGACCGCTTGGGCTAAAGAGGGTGTAAATATCGAGGAGGATTTCGCTCCTTTATATGTCATCAATCCCGACAAGCGCGCCAAGGTCAATGAGTTAAAAGCTCTTATGAAAGGCGCCGACGAACTTATTCTGGCAACCGATGAGGACCGCGAAGGCGAAGCAATCGCCTGGCACTTGATCGAAGTCCTTCGTCCCAAGATTCCCATCAGCCGAATGGTCTTCCATGAAATTACCAAGGAAGCTATTCAAGAGGCTGCGAAAAATACTCGTGACCTGGATTATCGATTAGTAGATGCACAAGAGACCCGACGCGTTCTTGATCGTCTTTACGGTTATCGCCTCTCTCCTGTTCTATGGAAGAAAGTTATGCCACGCATCAGTGCGGGGCGAGTGCAATCAGTTGCAACTCGCCTGATTGTTGAGCGTGAACGTGAACGCATGGCATTCATTTCTTCATCATGGTGGGATTTAAAAGCGCAGACAGAGAAGAATTTCACAGCACGCCTCATGTCGTTGGATGGCAAGCGGGTTGCCTCAACAAATGATTTTGATGAGAACGGCGGACTTAAAGAGAAGTCAGCCAGCAGTATTCTCTTGCTGGACGAGGCATCGGCGAACGAACTCACTCAGAGTTTGAGTGGCCAAAAACTCACTGTGTTGAGCACTGAAGAGTCGCCTCGCACCGAAAGACCAAAGGCTCCCTTTACAACTTCGACAATGCAGCAAGATGCTGGTTCACGATTAGGGTGGGGCGCACAACTCACCATGCGAGTTGCACAACGTTTATATGAAAATGGATACATCACATATATGCGTACCGACTCGGTAACGCTCTCGCAAGCGGCGATCTCATCAGCGAGAGCACAAGCTGCCTCGTTGTACGGCAAGGAATACATTCCAAGTAGCCCACGCCTCTATGAAGGTAAGACCAAGAATGCACAGGAGGCTCACGAGGCGATTCGTCCTGCCGGAGATGTATTTAAGACTCCTGGCGAGCTCGCCCCAGAGCTAAGCCGCGACGAATTCGCTTTATATGACCTTATCTGGAAGCGAACCATCGCCTCCCAGATGGCCGATGCCAAAAAGATGCAGATGCGCATTGATTTTGAAGCAGTTACCAAGAAGAAAGAGAGCGCAATCTTTCGCGCCAATGGATCGGTAATTACCTTCCCAGGATTCTTGGCCGCATACGAAGATGTTCAGGAAGAAGGCGCCGCTGATATTGATGACGAGGCAAAGCGCCTTCCGCCGATGTCTGTTGGAGATGTCATTGGTGTAAATCAATACACCTGTGAGGGGCATGAGACCAAGCCTCCAGCACGCTATACCGAACCAACTTTGGTCAAGAAGCTCGAAGAGCTTGGAATCGGTCGACCATCAACATTCGCATCCATTATTTCGACTATCCAAGATCGCGGTTATGTTGCAAAGCGTGGACGTGCACTTGTTCCTACCTTCTTAGCATTTAGCGTTACTGGTTTGCTGGAACAACATTTTTCTAAATTAGTTGATTACGAATTTACCGCTTCAATGGAAGAAGATCTGGACAAGATCGCTAACGGTGAGGC
>DAIOGE010000004.1:0-3404 GCA_036745375.1 Candidatus Nanopelagicaceae bacterium | reverse complement strand
AAAAAGAAGAGAGCTACTTCAAAGAAGAGCGCTCCGAGTTTGACCGCAAAGGTAGTTAAAGCCACCGGTTCTCCGAAAACCAAGAAGAAGGCCGCCTCTGGACGAGGCAAAGCCACTTCTAGCGCCACCCTCTAGGCTTAACCCATGTCTCAGGCGCTGCCCTACCCATCCGCCCCCGCACAGTCGGAGTCTCGCAGCGTCCTTGCTATCCCAGCCTTCCGAAAGCTCTGGAACTCTATGGCCTTCTCCTCCTTTGGAGATTGGTTAGGACTTCTCGCATCTACCGCGCTGGCCCAAGAGTTGGCGGGCGGAAACTACCGCAAAGCTAACTTTGCTATTGCCGGAGTCTTCATCGTGCGGCTGCTGCCAGCCGTATTGCTTGGTCCACTCGCAGGAGTTATCGCAGATCGTTTTGATCGCAGGCGGTTAATGATCGTCTGCGATATTTTGCGATTCGGTTTCTATCTATCTATTCCGCTGGTTCATAACTACATCTGGCTCTATACCGCAACGGTTATCGTCGAAGCGGTCACACTATTTTGGTCTCCTGCGAAAGAGGCCTCAGTCCCGAATTTAGTTCCAAAAGAGAAGCTTGAATCAGCAAATCAAATGACGCTGCTAGCGAGTTACGGCAGCGCCCCAGTAGCCGCTATCGCTTTTACATTTCTCGCTTTGATAGCAAAGACCTTCTCATCCTCCGGAAATACTCGATATACCTCTGCAGCAGATTTAGCTCTCTATATAGATGCCGCCTCCTTTCTTTATACATCGTGGATTGTTTACCAACTTCAAACAATTCCTAAGGGAGCTGCATCAAAGAGTGCGGTAAATGACAATCTAGGAAAATCACTAATTGCCGGATTTAGATTCGTATCTCAATCAAAAGTTGTAAGTGGATTGATTTTGGGAATGCTCGGAGCTTTCTTCGCTGCGGGCGCCGTATTTGGTCTGGCTCGAACATATGCGGGTGACCTTAACGCTGGCGACTCTGCCTACGGAATTTTATTTGCAGCGGTATTCTCTGGCTTGGCCCTTGGAGCTTGGCTTGGCCCAAAGTTATTCGGGCAATTCTCTCGAAGACGAATCTTTGGACTCTCTCTGACACTTTCATCGATGTTTCTGGCAATCCTTGCGCTCTCCACCAATTTGGTTTTAGCCATATTAATGACGGTATTGGTTGGAGCATTCGCGGGACTCTCATTAGTAACTGGTCAAACCTTGTTGGGGATGGAAGTTGATGATGAGGTGCGAGGTCGAACCTTTGCCTTCGTTCAGTCATTGATTCGTATCTCATTAATTTTGGTGTTGGCGATCTCGCCAATAATCGCCGCCTCGATTGGCCGCCATGAATTTACCTTTGACAATGTCCACCTCCACTACAGCGGGGCTGAGTTCACCATGTTTGGTGCCGGAATTATTGGCTTGGTAGTGGGCATCTTCTCGTATAAGAGAATGAAAGATCGCCCTAACGTCTCATTCTTCTCCGACATCATGGCGGCATTTCGTGGCGAACTTGGCGGAATAACAGGGCGTTCACACAAGGGAATCTTTATCGCATTTGAAGGTGGCGAGGGCTCTGGAAAATCTACTCAGACCCAACACTTAAAAAATTACTTGGCTGAGATTGGTGAAGAGGTTCTTGTTACTCGTGAACCAGGCGGCACCATTCTGGGACAGCAGTTGCGCAAGATCTTGCTGAGCCCTGAGACCGGGGAGATATCTCCGCGTTCCGAGGCCTTGTTATACGCAGCTGATCGCGCAAACCATGTTTATTCCGTTATCCAACCAGCTCTTAATCGCGGTGAGGTTGTTATTACCGATCGCTACCTCGATTCTTCTATCGCATATCAAGGTGCTGGACGTATCTTGCAACCCAATGAGGTCGCTCGCATCTCCCGTTGGGCTACCGAATCACTTACCCCTAATCTCACGATCATCATGGATCTTCCAGCAGAGGTTGGACTCGGCCGTTTAGAAAGTATTGATCGACTTGAACAAGAGCCGTTAGCTTTTCACGAGAGGGTTCGCCGCGAATTCTTGAACTTAGCTAATCTCGACCCAGAGCGATATTTTGTTGTCGATGCAACACAGAGCGTTGAGGCTATATCTTCCCAAATTCAAGATCGAGTCAAACTCTTACCTCAATTAAAGATAAATCGCGAAAAGTCCAAGAAGTAACTATGTCTGTCTTTGATGCACTGGTTGATCAAACAGAGACAATTTCAATTCTAAAAGCTGCGACCTATGCAGCTAAGAACAATGAAGATGAATCTCAAAACATGACGCACGCCTGGCTCTTTACTGGTCCTCCAGGTTCAGGGCGAAGCAATGCGGCACTCGCCTTTGCGGCGGCGCTTCTCTGTCCGGATTCTGGTTGCAACGTCTGCATTAACTGCACAACGGCACTTAAAGGCACCCACGCCGATGTTGAATTGGTTCGCACAGAAGGTCTCTCTATCAAGATCGAAGAAGTTCGGGAATTAATTACCAGGGCTTCTTGGACGCCATCGGTTGCGCAATATCGCGTGGTTGTTATAGAAGATGCAGATCGATTAACAGAGTCGGCTGCTAATGCACTTCTTAAAGCGGTCGAGGAGCCGGGACTTCGAACGGTATGGCTATTGTGTGCGCCAACTCTTACAGATGTCTTGCCAACTATCAGATCGCGCACGCGCAATCTCACTCTACGTACCCCTTCAATTCAGGCTGTTGCCAAGTTATTAGAATCTGAATCGATTCCATCTGAGATCGCAGAGCTCTCCGCTAAGGCCTCACAAGGCCATATCGGTCGAGCTAGGTATTTAGCCAAGAATCCAGAGGCTAGGACTCGACGTACCGATATTCTCAAATTGCCTCTCACTATTACAGATATTGCATCAGCTTTTAAGTGTGCAGGGTTGCTTGTTGATGCAGCAAAGCGAGAGGCGGAGGCCGATGCCGATAAGCGCAACGAGGTTGAGACTGCCGCGCTTAAAGAGGCTTGGGGCCAACAAGGAACTCGAGTAGTTCAGGGTGGCGCTAAAGCGGTGAAAGAGTTGGAGAAGGATCAGAAATCACGGCAGACCAGAATGGTGCGAGATTACTTAGATCGCGCGCTGCTAGATATTGCCACCTTTTATCGGGATATCTTGTTGGTCCAAAGCGGATCATATGCTGAGGGTTCTCTGATAAACGGTGATATGGAGCGAGAGATTAAGATTGTTGCAAGTAACACAGATGCAGAATCCACCCTACGAAAGCTTGAGGCCATCATGAAGACGCGCGCTCACTTATCGCGCAATGCAGCACCATTGCTTGCAGTTGAAGCGCTGATGGTGCAGTTACGGTGAGAATCAAAGTTGGAGTTATCTCACTAGCATTAGCATTACTTGGATCCTTTAGCTCCCCAGTCTTCGCAACTCAAA
>DAIOGE010000003.1:4417-27128 GCA_036745375.1 Candidatus Nanopelagicaceae bacterium | reverse complement strand
GCTCTAGATTCACCAATCGTTGCCCTTGCGACCTCAACCGTCTCGCTAACCGCTGCATGGTCAGGAACGCGCATCTCTTTCACTTGATGAATTCCCATGCGCAAAATATCGATGATTCCAGGATCAACCTCTTCGAAAGGTCTATCTATGTGTCTCTTGATGAGTTCGTCATGCTTACCCTGCATTCGAAGCGTGCCGTAACCAAGCTCTGTTGCAAATGCTCGGTCTCGCTCCTCTAGTTTTGACTCTGCCAAAAGTTCTGGCAGACGTAGGTTCGCATACGCACCTTGTCGATTAACTTGAGTAAGAAGATGAAAGACGAGTAAACGGGCTGGTTCGGCCTTTGGCTTCTTGCCAACGTTAGCCACTATTCGAAGCTCTCCCCTGTAGTGAGTCGTGCTCCCCGCGCAAAGTCAGCACCCGACATACGCTTCTTGCCAGCCGGGGTAAGTTCGGCGATCTCTAGGACGCTATCCGAGCATCGGACCAATAGAGCGCCATCCACTATCGCAATTTCACCAGGTTGTTTCAATGCATTAGCGAGAAGGGATTCATGAACTTTGTGAATCGCAACTCTCTCTGAACGAAATGTGGTCCATGTACCCGGACGCTCATCAAGGGCCCTGATCTGACGGAGTATCGCATCTGCTCCTGTGGACCAATCAATCTTTGCCATCTCTTTGGAGATCTTTGGCGCGAGGGTCACTCCTGCGGCGGGCTGTGGTTTTGGCTTAACTCCCTTGCGAATATCAGCTACTACGTCCATGATGCGGGAGGCAGCCAAGATACTCATACGCTCTAGCAAGTCAGTTGTGGTATCCGAAGCGACGATCTCAACCTCTTCTTGGTAGTAGATAGGACCAGTATCCATCCCTTTGTCCAACTTAAATATCGAGATCCCGGTAGTTGCGTCACCCTCGAGCAGGGCCCATTGGACTGGAGCGGCACCGCGCCAACGAGGAAGTAACGAGAAATGCACGTTGAGCCATCCAAACCTGGGTCCATGGAGAACTTCGACTGGGATCAATTTTCCATAAGAGGCTGTAATGATGAGTTGTGGTTGCACTGCCAAAAGATGTTGATTGAGGGTCGGGGTGTCGAAAGGTTTAGCAACTATGAAACCTTGCTCTTCACTCCATTTGGCCAGTGGCGTTGGCGTTTCAATTTGGCCGCGTCCAGATTTTCTATCAGGAGTAGAAATGACAGAGGCCAAGGTATGTTCCGAGGCGAGAATTGCTTCGATAATGGGTACAGCTATTAAAGAAGAGGAAGCTACAGATATCTGCAAGGGAACCTATATTCCTAGGCCGCGCGTTGCATGTGGCGAAACTTTAATTACCGGTTCGCGTCCATGCGCTACTGCTGAACCGAACCAGTCACTCTCCCTGATTTCTTTCATCGCGAGCTTGCGGGATTCTCCGGGCATTCGATCAATGAACAAGATCCCATCAAGGTGATCGGTCTCATGTTGAATCGCGCGCGCTAAATACTCAGAGCCTTCAATAACGACTGGCTCACCGTGCATATTCATTCCACGCGCTACCACTCTGAGAGCCCGAGGGGTGTCATAGTAGATATCAGGAAAAGATAGACAGCCTTCTTGACCATCCTGCATCTCTTCGCTCAACGAGAGTGAAGGGTTGATTAAATGACCGATCTCATCATCTACATCCCAGACGAATACACGAAGTGGAACGCCAATCTGGGGTGCGGCAAGACCAGCTCCAGGAGCGTCTTTCATGGTGTCGGTCAGGTCTTTAACTAACTTGCGGAGTTCTTTATCGAAGACTTCAACGGGAGCGGCTGGAGTCGTCAGAACAGGGTCGCCGAAGAGGCGAATGGGCTGTATTGACATGCGATAAGTCTACTAGGCGTCAACTCAATTCAAAGAATAGGGGTTGATCTGATAGGTCAAAAGAGGTTCTTTACGCATACTTTGCACCCGGTTTACTTGTGTCAAAAGTTGAACCAACTTGTCTCTCTCCGCAGCCGGCGCCTTCAGAAGCAGAGTTTTCTTCTTATTTCGCATGAATGGTCCGATCATCTGCACGCTGGGTATCTCATTAAAAATATTGCTCAACAATTCGATGGAATCTCCAGAGACGAGGATTGAAACGAAGCGTGGAGGTAATTGCACGGAGTCTCGCTCTTCAATCTCTCGCTGGGCTGCAAGGAGGGAGTTCCCTCGCAAGATACCTTGCAAGAAAGAGTCACTCGGAAGAAGTGAAAAATAAACGTTTCCACCCGGAGCCAGGAAACTCAGGTTTCTGAAGATGTGTAACCGCAACTCCTCTTTCGCCCTCAAGGTCGTCCTCATTAATTGAACTTCTAAATCTAGAAAGATCTGGGATGAGTAGTAGCCTCGAGGTTCGACCCCAGGTGTACTTATCACTAGATGGTTCCCAGGCGGCAAAGTAGAGACTGCGTTTCCAGCACTTGAAGTGATCACGGGATGGCGCGGAAAGGAGCGTCCGAACTCCTCTGCATATCGATGGATTCCAGTACTAACGACTCGCGGCTTACTCTCATGGCACCAGGAGCATTTCCACTCAATCTGCTCCAGAGTGCATGTTGCGCAACGCGGGTTCTTTCCTTTTGCAGGCAGAAAGAGCTTGCCGCCACAAGAGCATAAGGCGATATTGCGACACTTTTGACATGAGAATGCTGTGACATATCCGGTACCGAGAACACTTATAAGTACCGAACCCTCGCTCAACCCCTTTTGGATTAATGGAAAATAGTTTCTCTCTCGTTCCGTGGATTCAGTGGAAAATTTTGGAGGAGTTGACTGTGGGAATCGGTATAGGGGTATCTCTTTGCGATCGACGCGATCGGCTAATTCCGTACTGACACTAGGACTGATATAGACAACTGAGTTCGCTCCTTCGCGCAACTGCACCAACTCGCGTGTATTCCAGGTTGGCGCTTTACGCTCAAAATGTGATTCATCCAAATCGTCGACAAGAATGATCGAACCATTGGATGCAACCGGCAAAAGTGCCGAACTTCTAGTTCCGAGAATCATTCCGTTCTCAGCCGAGCGAGCTTGTAGGTAATGCGCATATCGCTCGCTCTTAGGATCGCCAGAACGAATGACGATGACTTGCCTTCCTATCTCTTTTAGTTGACCTTCAAAGAGATTAAGTTCTCGCTCATTAGGAACAAGGAGCAAGACCGGGCCTCTTCGTTCAAGTTCCAGAGCTACTTTTATGGCGACATCCCAATATGGAGTAGATATAGGTACTTCTACTGCGCACTTGAGAAGTGGGGTCTTTAGTAAAAACTCACGCAGTGATTGAGGAAGATTTGTCGATCCGGGGGGTGTGATTGAGGAGACTTCCGTACTTATAGGTTTGCGCTCCCCCTGCCGGGAGAACGGCGGAACGGTGCTGCGGATGAAATCCCATTCCGAGGCGCCATATAGGAGCGAGGCAACACCTATGAGCGAGAGCTGCTGTTCAAGAAGATATGGCTCTTGCGAGAGAACTTTTCTAATCTGCTTAAGTTGTCCCGCTGACTCTGGTTTAGGTGAACGAGCAAGAACTATTCCCTGTGTGAGGTTATGTCCGAATTCAACTTCAACTAAGGAGCCCACTTGGGTGGAGTCACTTAGCTCTTCCGGAAGGGAGTATTCGTAAACTCGATCAAGATGTGGAACTTGATGATCGACGAGAACTCGGACGAAAGGATCCTCGCTCGCCAAAGCTCGAGTAAGAGGCGCGCTCTGCGCTTTAAGTTTGAGTGGCTTTAACTCAGCCACGACAAACTAGCCTTGTACTGCCTTCTGCAGAAGTGCACTTCGATCACTCTTCTCCCATGAGAATTGTGGAAGTTCACGCCCAAAGTGGCCATAGCTCGCCGTCTTTTGGTAGATCGGACGCAGAAGATCCAGATCGCGAATAATTGCAGCTGGACGTAGATCAAAGACCTGCTCGATCGCTGCCTCAATTTGAATAACCGGAACCTTTTCAGTTCCGAAACATTCAACGAAGAGTCCAACAGGTTGCGCTTTTCCAATTGCATATGCCACTTGAACTTCACAACGTGAAGCCAATCCGGCGGCGACGACATTCTTGGCAACCCAACGCATTGCGTAAGCGGCTGAACGATCGACCTTTGAAGGATCTTTTCCAGAGAATGCTCCCCCACCATGGCGAGCCATTCCGCCGTAGGTATCGACGATGATCTTTCGACCAGTAAGGCCAGCATCTCCCATCGGACCACCTGTCACAAAGCGACCAGTTGGATTTATGAGAATACGTACATTCGAGTGATCTAGTTCTAACTCCGCTAGAACAGGAGCGATAACTAACCTCTCCACATCTGGAGCCAACTGTGTTGTGAGATCAACATGAGCCGCATGTTGCGAAGAGATGACTATCGTATTGAGAGCAACTGCGCGACTGCCGTCATACTCAATGGTGACTTGCGTCTTTCCATCAGGTCGAAGGTAGTCAAGTTCACCGCTCTTGCGCACGTGTGAGAGTTGCTGAGAAAGTTGGTGCGCTAGTGAGATCGGCAGAGGCATGAGCTCGGCTGTGTCCTGACAGGCATAACCGAACATCAGTCCTTGATCACCTGCGCCTTGCAAGTCGAGAGGATCTTGCGACGAGGAAACTCGGTTCTCTAACGCCGAATTAACACCTTGGGCAATATCGCTTGATTGTTGTCCGATGGAGAGTGAGACTCCGCAGGAATTTCCATCAAAGCCTTTATCTGATGAGTCATAACCGATTTCGAGAACTGTGTCTCTCACGATACTCATTACATCGGCGTAGCCCTTGGTTGTTACCTCACCAGCTACGTGAACTTGACCCGTAGTAATGAGTGTTTCAACAGCCACACGGCTCTTAATATCTTGGCTTAAGAGGGAGTCGAGAATTGCATCAGAGATCTGATCTGCAATCTTGTCGGGATGGCCCTCTGTAACGGACTCAGATGTGAAAAGGCGCTTAGTCATTGGGCAAACCTAACTTATTGCGGGCCAAATCCAGAAGTTTGTTAGCGAGTGTCATTTTTGAAGCGACCGGAAATAAATCCCTGAATCCATCTGCTCCGAGGATGACTCCCTTAGTCTCATCCGAGCCAAAAATTTGAGCCTGTGAGACATCGTTGAAATAAATATAGTCGAGCCCCTTTGACTGCAACTTATGTGCAGCCAAGGCGACTCCTTCAACTTCCTGGGACTCGGTTTGAGCCGCGAATCCGATAAGAACTTGTTTCTGCTTGCGGGAGGCAAGTTCCTGGGTGATATCTGGATTGCGGACCAATGCAATCTCAGTGAGTTCATCCTTCGAAATTTTTCTCTCGCTCTGGTGAGCTGGACGTGCATCAGATATTGCAGCCGCCATGATCAATACATCACTCTCATCAAAGGCAGCCACGAGCGCTTCTTGCATCTCGCGGGTGCTGCCGACATGTATCGTCTCCACGCCTTCTATATCTGGCAACGAGCTGTTTGCAGCAACCAAGGTAACGCTCGCTCCTCTCTTTGCTGCCGCATATGCGAGAGCGTATCCCTGCTTCCCGCTGGAGTGATTGCCAATGAATCGAACAGGGTCAATGGCCTCTCTCGTCCCACCAGTAGAGATCAGGATTCGCTTACCCTTTAGATCGGCGCGATGATCAAGGGTTTGATTGAGTGTGGAGATGATCGTGTGGCTCTCTGGATATCGACCAACCCCACTGTCGCCGCTCGTGAGTTTTCCGATTGCGGGTTCTACGACCAGATATCCACGCTCTTGCAGGGTGCGGATGTTCGCCTGTGTGGCTTGGTTCAACCACATCTCGGTATGCATAGCCGGAACGAAAACGATGGGAGCGCTAGTTGCCAGAATAATGTTGGTAAGAAGGTCATCGGCGATTCCGTTGGCAACTTTTGCGATGAGATCAGCTGTCGCCGGAGCTATAACGATGGCATCAGCTCTCTTGGCCAAAGAAACATGGGGCACCTGGTGCACGTTGTTCCAGATATCAACCGGAACCGGGCGACCGGATAGAGCCTCCCATGTTGCGACTCCCACAAAATTAAGGCTTGCCCTGGTCGGAACGACCGTAACAAGATAGCCCTCGTCCTGTAATCGACGGATCAGGTCGCACGATTTGTATGCCGAAATACCCCCAGTTACGCCGAGGAGAATCTCGCGTCCTGGTGGGTACATGAAGGTAATGAGTTAGGCGGAGACTTCTGAAATAGTTGCTTCGGCCACTGGCTCTAGGTTTTCAATAGTTAGCAGACCTTGGTTGATCTCACGTAGGGCGATCGAAAGTGGCTTCTCGTGAACGTAGGTCTCAACAAGTGGACCAACGTACTCGAGCAAGCCTTCACCAAGCTGGGAATAGTAAGCATTAATCTGACGGGCGCGCTTAGCAGCGTACAGAACCAAGCTGTATTTAGAACCGGCGGCCTCTAAGAGCTCATCGATTGAAGGGTGGGTAATTCCATCAGTTAGTTCAGCAGACATGTATGTCCCTCTATTCGTCAGTTAAGCAGTCGCCAAGGATACCAGTTCGGCAATCAACCCTTCGACACTCTCATTAACAAGGATGGTATCGAACTCACTTGCTGCAGCCATTTCCTGCTCGGCCAGTGCCAGCCTGGCAGCGCGCCTCTCCGGGGAATCCGTGCCTCTGCCCGTAAGTCTTCGAACGAGCTCATCCCAGGAAGGTGGGGCTATGAACACTAAGGTGGCTTGCGGCTCATGAGCCCGGATCTGTCTGGCGCCAGCGATCTCGATCTCCAAGATCACGTGTTTTCCCAGATTGCGCCACTCCTCTACGGGTGAACGCGGCGTTCCATACAAATTTCCCGCAAACTCTGCCCACTCTAAGAACTCGCCACGTTCTATGAGTTCCATGAATTTGGCGTGAGAGTGGAAGAAGTAGTCGACCCCATCGCGTTCTCCAACGCGAGGTTCACGAGTTGTGGCTGAGACGCTTATCCAAAATCTCGGATCTCCCCTGAGCGCAGATGTGATCGTGCTCTTGCCAACTCCGCCGGGTCCTGAAATCACAATGAGTTTGCCACGGGCGGGATCTCCTTTAGACAAAGCGAGCTCCTTCCCCAGTGCTTTAAGTTGCAGTTGGCCTAGACCACCAATTCTGCGCGTAAGGGAGATATTACGACGTTCCATGATGAGTGAAGCCCTAGATTTACCAACTCCGGGTAGAGCCGATAGGAGATCAATCACCTTCATGCGCCTAATGGATTCGCGTGGGTCGTTCATCGCATCAAATATAGATATCTCGCCGCTTGCAATCGCTCTTTTTACTGCAGCGCGCTCCTGCCTCGAGGACTTCGCCTTCTCTAGCGCCGCTCGCCGTTCCTCAACAGAGAGTTGTGGAGGGGGAACCTTACTCAACGGAGAGATTCTCTTATCTCAAGAGCTCGTTCGCGCATAGCTTCCGGTGATTTTTGATAGTACGACGTGATTGGTCGACCAATGACCAAATAATTTGCTCCGGCAGATAGCGCATCCTGAGGAGTCATTACTCTGCTCTGATCCCCTACTTCTGCATCGAGAGGGCGAACTCCTGGAGTGATGAGTTCAATACCGGGACCTACAGCCTGCCGAATCGCCTCTACTTCAAGTGGTGAACAGACGATTGCGCGAGCTCCGGCAGCAACCGAATTCTTGGCCAACGCAATTGCATAATCAATCGGTGTTAAGGCCACTCCCATGGCGAGCAATTGTTCTTGATCTAGCGAGGTCAGCACTGTTACAGCGGTGATCGCTATATGCGGTCCTTTATCCACTGCTGCCTGCACCATCTTCGCTCCACCCGCCGCATGTACAGTGAGGAATCTAGGAGATAGATGCGAAATGGAAGCGACCGCGCCTGAGACGGTGTTAGGGATATCGTGCAACTTTAGATCTAAAAACAATTCAAAATTTGAAGATTCACGTAGATGCTGTAAACCAGTTGCACCATGCTTAAGAAAAAACTCTAAACCAACCTTGTAAATATCGATAGATTCTCGAGTTAGCTCGATCCACGACTGGGCTTCCGAGATATCGTCAGTATCGAGAGCCAAAATTATTGGTGAGAGAGATTTCATTTTAAGACTCCAATCTATGGGCGAATCCAACTGCATCTGAGAATGATGAGAAGCCGCGCGACGTGCAGATCTCTTCCAACTCGTCACGAACCTTTATGACGGCGGAGGGATTACCAAAGGTGGCTGTTCCGACAGAGATAGCGCGAGCACCTGCTAGCACGAGTTCAAATGCATCTCTACCTGATGCCACACCGCCCATTCCAACGATAGGAATGTGTGGAAGAGCAGCATGCACCTGGTAAATAGCACGTACTGCAACTGGACGAATTGCCGGACCAGAAAGACCACCAGTCTTTTGCGAGAGACGTGGAAGCATGGAGTTAGTGTCAATCACCATACCTAAAAGGGTATTTATGAGGGCCAAGCCATCAGCTCCAGCGGCGACAACGCTTTGAGCAATCTCCGTTATATCGGTGACGTCTGGCGAAAGTTTCGCAATAATCGGAAGTTCTCCACCAATATTTCTACGTACCGCTGTTATTGCCTCAGCCGCGGTTACTGGATTGCAAGCAAAAACTTGACCGCGATTTTCTACATTTGGGCAGGAGATATTTACTTCGAGTGCGCTGATCCCAGGCACGCTTCGCAACCGACGAGCTAAAACCGCATAATCATCAACGCTCTCCCCTGCGATGCTGACAATGATGCGCGCGCCTTGCTCCCGTAACCAGGGAATGTCATTCTCTAAAAAGATATCAATACCAGGACCTTGCAGCCCGATCGAGTTGAGCATTCCACTAGGGGTCTCAGCCATCCGTGGGGTAGCTCGACCACTTCGTGGTTTAATCATGATTGATTTTGTTACAACGGCGCCGAGCGATGTGAGTGGGAAGAATTGCGACAACTCTTTACCCGATCCAGCACATCCTGATGCTGTAAATATTGGATTGGGAAAGAAGGCACCAGCGAGTGAGGTGCTGAAATTAAGAGTCATTTGCCCCACACTCCATCTGGAATCTCGCGTGAATGGGTCCAGAGAACCTTATTTCCATCCATCACTGGGCCATCAATGCATGTGCGAGTCATTCGGATCAGACCATCGTCACCCTCGACAGGAAGCACGCAAGTCATACAGACTCCAATGCCGCATGCCATGGATTCTTCAACGGAGCATTGGTGGATAACGCCGAAGCTCTGCGAAATCTTAGTAATTGCCTCAAGCATCGCCATTGGTCCACAGGAGTAGATCACATCTACTTCGTGCTCCTTGATTAACTCTGGGAGAACATCACTCACGCGCCCAGTGGTTCCGGCGCTTCCGTCGTCCGTCGTTATTGTAAGTGAGTTAACTGATCGCTTTCCTTCAAGAGGAGCATAAATTTTCCCCGCGGTACTTGCACCTAGGACCATATCGACGCGGCAACCGCGTTGCTTGAGAGTTTCAGCAAGTGCAAAGAGGGGAGCCGAACCATATCCCCCACCAATAAGCAGAGCGTTGACAGGATCTTTAGGAATTCCAAATGCAGTTCCCAGAGGAGCTATTAGATCCACATAGTCGCCCGGTTGTTGGCTCGCAAGCCATTTGCTACCGCTTCCCATTGGGGCAACAACCAACTCAAGGAGACCGATTCCATCACTTCTCATGGTGGCTCTATAGATTGCAAAGGCACGACGCAGAATCATTGAAGAGGTTGGGCCACCAACTGAGATTGCGACGAAATTTCCCGGCTTGCAATGAGCTGCAAGGCCATCCACGGCAAAGACCATATGGTTGTAAGAGCCAACGCGCTTGTTGGAGAGAACCTCAGCGCTAATTTGGGTAGCTCTTGAATTCATTATCGTCCGACCAACTTCTGCCACTTCTGAAGTGAACGCACGGAAGGTTCACGATCACTTAAATCAGAGATGCCTGCAACCGCCGCTTTAAAGCCAGCGATCGTAGTGATGATAGGAATTCCACGCTGCACAGAGGCGGTTCTGATCAACCAACCATCATGTCTCGTTCCACGTCCCAGCGGCGTATTGATAACCAGATTCACCTGCCCCGTGTTGATGATATCGACGGCGGATAATCCAGTTCCAGGTTCGGAATTCTTGCGAACAACAGTTGAAGCGACATCGTGCGCAGCCAACAGGGCATGTGTGCCGATTGTCGTGAAGAGCGTGAAACCAAGCTCAGTTAATTCACGTGCCGGTGCGACGCTCGCCGCCTTGTCACGTTCGGAAAGTGAGAGGAATACATTTCCGCTCTTAGGCAGCGCGCCAAACGAGGCGGTCTGACTCTTGGCGTAGGCCTCTCCAAATGTCTCTGCAATACCCATAACTTCGCCGGTGGATCGCATTTCCGGACCTAGTACAGAGTCGACGCCAGTTCCATCTGCTCGACGGAAGCGATTCCATGGAAGGACAGCCTCCTTCACGCAGATGCCGAATGGAACTCCATCTCCTTGCGATGGAAGTAATCCAGTGCCTCGCAGATCCGAGATGGAGCGCCCAATCGAGATGAGGGCTGCAGCCTTTGCGAGCGGAATACCAGTTGCCTTAGAGACAAAGGGAACGGTGCGTGATGCACGCGGATTGGCTTCCAGCACATACAGAACGCCGTCTGATCGAGATATGGCGAACTGAATATTGATAAGACCTCGGACATCGACTCCGCGGGCAATCTTCTCGGTCGCAATTCGTATCGCCTCAAGTTGATCTTCCCCGAGTGAGATGCTGGGAAGAACACATGCTGAGTCACCGGAGTGAATACCTGCCTCCTCAATGTGTTCCATGATTCCAGCCATATAAAGTTCATAGCCATCAAAGAGTGCATCCACATCGATTTCAATCGCATCATCTAAGAAACGATCGATGAGGACAGGCTGATTAGGCGTAATTTCGGTCGCCTTCTCGATGAAGCCTTTAAGGGATTCATCGTCGTAAACAATCTCCATCCCTCGACCACCCAACACGAAAGATGGACGCACGAGCACTGGGTATGAGATTTCTGCGGCAACCGCAACTGCCTCTTCGTAAGAGCGAGCCAGGCCAAATTGCGGAGCGTTCAAGGAGTTCTCTTGAAGTATCCGACCAAACTCACCACGATCCTCCGCCATGTCGATGGCATGTGGACTTGTGCCAAGAATCGTGACACCTGCATCCAACAATCCGCGAGCTAGGCCAAGTGGGGTTTGACCTCCAAGTTGAGCGATCACACCGAGGACGGGTCCCGCAGCCGACTCGGCGGCAATTACCTCAAGAACATCTTCAAGAGTAAGTGGTTCGAAGTAAAGTCGATCCGAAGTGTCGTAGTCGGTCGAAACGGTCTCAGGATTGCAATTAATCATGATCGTCTCATACCCGGCATCGCGTAAAGCAAAGGCAGCATGAACGCATGAATAATCAAATTCGAGACCTTGGCCGATGCGATTCGGACCACTTCCCAAAATAATCACCGCTGGTTTAGTGCGGGGTAATACCTCAGTCTCAAGATCGTACGACGAGTAGTAATAAGGGGTACTCGACTCGAATTCCGCTGCACATGTATCAACCATTTTGTAAACAGGGCGAATGTGAGCACTCATGCGCTCATTTCGAATAGATAACGCTGTGACGTTCCGCAACTCCGCTATCTGCGCATCCGAGAATCCATTTGCCTTTGCCTTGCGAAGTAGATTTGATTCTAAGTGAGAAACATGGGCAATCTCATCAGCCAGATTATTAATAGCTTGAATTTGAGCCAAGAACCACGGGTCAATCTTGCAGATCTGATGAACCTCTTCAATTGAAGCACCGAGCCACAAAGCGCGTTGTACTTGCTGCAAGCGCCATTCGGTTGGAATTCCAATCTTGGTGAGCAATAATGCGAGGTCATCGCCCTCCTTGTGCCAGGAGAAGACACTCCCCTTCTTCTCCAAAGAGCGCAGAGCTTTCTGGAGCGCTTCGGCAAATGAACGACCCATTGCCATCGCTTCGCCAACAGACTTCATCGTTGTTGTAAGTCGAGGATCAGCCTCGGCGAATTTTTCAAAGGCGAATCGTGGAACTTTAACGACGATGTAATCGAGAGTTGGTTCAAAGGATGCCGGAGTGCTCTTTGTAACGTCATTTTCGATTTCATCGAGGGTGTACCCGACCGCCAATTTGGTAGCAATTTTGGCGATGGGGAACCCGGTTGCTTTAGAAGCGAGAGCCGAGGAGCGAGAGACTCGCGGATTCATTTCAATGACGATGATGCGTCCATTGAGTGGGTTAACCGCGAATTGAATATTACAGCCGCCAGTTTCTACCCCTACTTCACGAATAATCTCAATCGAGAGATCACGTAATTTTTGGTACTCAACATCTGTCAAAGTGAGTGCCGGTGCCACAGTAATTGAGTCACCCGTATGCACGCCCATGGGATCAACATTTTCAATGCTGCAGACAATAACGACGTTGTCCTTGTGGTCTCGCATTACCTCGAGTTCAAACTCTTTCCAACCAAGGATCGACTCTTCCAACAAGACCTCATGAGTGGGGCTGTGACGCAAACCTGCTCCAGCAATAAGTTCAAGTTCTTCTTGATTAAAGGCGATACCTGAACCCAAACCACCCATTGTGAAAGAGGGCCGAACCACTACGGGGTAGTTAAGTTCCACGGCGGCTGCAAGACATTCCTCCATGGAGTGACATATACGCGAGCGGGCCGACTCTCCCCCAACCTTCTCGACGATTGTTTTGAAGATCTCACGATCTTCGCCTCGTTTGATGGCATCAACATTGGCTCCGATAAGTCGAACACCGTATTTTTCGAAGGAGCCACGTTCGTGTAACGCCATGGCTGCATTAAGGGCGGTCTGGCCACCGAGCGTTGCTAGCACAGCGGTAGGTCGCTCGATCTCCATAATCTTCTCGATAAATTCCGGCGTGATTGGTTCGATATATGTCGCATCGGCAAACTCAGGATCGGTCATGATCGTTGCTGGATTGGAGTTAATAAGGATGACTCGAATGCCCTCTTCTTTGAGCACGCGGCAAGCTTGCACGCCAGAATAATCAAACTCGCAGGCCTGACCAATAACAATCGGACCAGATCCAATAACGAGAACGCTCTCGATGCTCGTATCTTTAGGCATGCGTACCTCTCGAAGATCGGGATTTAGACATCATCTCTGCGAAGTGATCGAAGAGATAAACGGCATCATGCGGACCTGCCGCTGACTCTGGGTGATATTGAACGCTAAAGGCGGGTCTCTCAAGGAGTTCCAATCCTTCAACAACTCCATCATTGAGGCAGATGTGACTCACGAAACCAGCGCCGAAGACAGTTCGGAAATTGGTATCTAGTGGTGCTTCAACGGCAAATCCGTGATTGTGAGCAGTGATCTCCACTCGTCCGCTTTGAACATTTTTTACGGGTTGATTAATCCCGCGGTGACCAAAGGGAAGCTTGTAGGTTTCAAACCCCAGCGCTCTACCTAAAATTTGATGACCAAAACAGATTCCAAAGACCGGAATCTCGTCAATAAGAAATTCGCGAACAATATCTACGACGTGAGTCATGGTTGCTGGATCACCCGGACCATTTGAGATGAACAATCCATCTGGATTGCTCGCCTTGATCTCTTCGGCTGATGTACCCATTGGGTAAACAGTTACCTCCATGCCTCGCTCAGACATCGAACGTGGCGTCGCATTCTTGATGCCGAGATCGATAGCTGCAACGCGATATTTAACGCTCACTCCCGCCGGAGGAGAAACCACGTAAGGCTGAGATGTCGTGACTTCACTTGCTAAGAAGGCTCCCACCATTTGTGAGGTGGCACGAACCTTTACGACCATCTCATCCCTTGAGTACGTAGTACCCGAGAAGATGCCAACCCGCATTGCGCCACGCTCTCGCAAATGGCGCGTAATAGCTCGAGTATCGACCCCTTGAATTCCAACAACGCCAGCCTCAATGAGTGCAGCTTCGAGAGAGTTCTCCGATCGCCAATTGCTTACGAGAGGCGATGGATTGCGAACCACGAAACCGGCCACCCAAATCTTTGAGGATTCCATATCCTCCGAGTTGACTCCTGTATTACCGATGTGAGGAGCCGTCATGATCACGATCTGCTTGTGGTACGAGGGATCAGTAAGAGTCTCTTGATACCCAGTCATACCGGTGGAGAAGACCGCCTCGCCAAAGGTTTCGCCCTGCGCAGCCCAACTCTCCCCTTCATAAATTGCACCGTCATCTAGAACGAGAAATGCCTTACTCATGCTTCAACCCCGTCAGTTGACCATCTCGCATGACATGAACTCCTCGATAGAAGGTGTGAAGCACCTCGCCAGTAAATGTCAGATCGTGGAAGGGTGTGTTAGAACTCCGCGAGAGCATCTTGGATCTATCTACCTTCCATTGCTTGGTCGGATCAACCAGAATTAGATTTGCGAGTGAGCCAACCGCAATTCTGCCATGATCCTTGTATCCGCCAATCTCCGCCGGTTTGGCTGACATGCGTTCAACCAGAGTCTGCCAATCCATCTTGCCAGACTGAACCATCACGGTATTAACGACTGAAAAGGCAGTCTCCAGACCTGTCATGCCAAAGGCGGCAGCGTTCCATTCACAATCTTTATCTTCGGCTGGATGAGGCGCATGATCGGTCGCAACAATGTCGATTGTTCCATCCGCCAACCCCGCACGTAGTGCCTCAACATCTTCGTGGGTTCGCAGCGGAGGATTGACCTTGTAGATCGGGTCGTAGCGTTCCGCCAAATCTTCCGTAAGCAATAGGTGATGTGGCGTTACTTCTGCAGTAACTGCCATCCCTTGACTCTTAGCCCAGCGAACTATCTCAACTCCGCCCTTAGTTGTGAGATGGCAGATGTGGAGGCGACTTTGCACATAGTTCGCCAACAAGATATCTCTGGCGATTATCGACTCCTCGGCGATTGCGGGCCAACCCTGCAGCCCAAGTCTGCTAGATACCGCCCCCTCATTCATCTGTGCACCGGCCGTCAGGATTGGGTCCTGCGCGTGTTGCGCGATTACGCCGTTGAAACTCTTTACATACTCCAGCGCCCGTCTCATCAGTAATGGATCACTGACGCAGCGACCATCATCGCTAAAGATTCGAACACCCGCAGCTGAATCAGCCATGGCAGAGAGTTCTGCAAGTTGCTCACCTAGGAGACCTACGGTGACTGCCCCAATAGGAAAGACATCGCAGAGTCCAGCCTTCGCACCGAGCCTCGCCACTTGTTCTACGACACCTGCTGTGTCAGCAACGGGAGAGGTATTGGCCATAGCACTTACAGCGGTGTAACCACCCTTGACCGCGGCCTGACTGCCTGAAAGGACCGTCTCAGAACTCTCCTTGCCAGGTTCGCGAAGATGAGTGTGTAGATCAACGAGGCCTGGCAGAAGAAGTACTCCTCGTCCATCTAGCGTTGGAAGATCAGATGTAATTTTTGTAGAAATCGCAGAGATAATTCCTCCACGAATCTCGACATCAACAACTTCACTATCTGCAAGTCGCACCTCTTTCAAAACTATATCGGAGCTACTCACACTAAAACCCCCTCTGTTGGAATCGCAGTCCCACCCATAAGCAGATACAAGACAGCCATTCGAACTAACACTCCATTAGAAACTTGCTCCAGGATGACAGATCGTTCTGAGTCCGCGCTTGAAGCCGAGATCTCAAGCCCGCGATTCATTGGGCCAGGATGCATAATGATGGCGCGTTCTTTCAGCGCCTTTACTCGCTCTGCTCCCAGACCGTAATCTCTTGCGTACTCCCGTTCTGACGGGAAGAAGGCATCACTCATTCTCTCGCTCTGAACTCGAAGCATCATGATTGCATCAAGTAACTCAATCTCGGCATCAAGGTCATACGAGATCTCTACTGGCCAACTTGAGACACCAATCGGAATGAGAGTTGGGGGCGCAATCAAGACTACTTGCGCACCTAATGAAGTAAGAAGGAGCGCATTACTCCTGGCGACTCTGGAATGCAGAATATCGCCAACGATTCCTATGCGCAGTCCCGAGAAGTCTCTATCGTGTTCTGGGAAATGCTCTCTAATCGTGTATGCATCCAAGAGAGCTTGCGTTGGGTGCTCATGCATCCCATCACCTGCATTTACAACATGAGATCTTATCCAACCCGACTGTGCTAACCGTGCAGCAGCACCAGATGATCCGTGGCGAACAATCACTAACTCCGCGCCCATAGCCTCTAGAGTTTGGGCGGTATCTTTAAGAGATTCACCCTTGCTGACGCTAGAGCCCTTGGCCGAAAAATTTATTACATCTGCAGACAATCTCTTTGCCGCCGCTTCAAAACTTAAACGGGTGCGTGTTGAATCTTCAAAAAAGAGATTCACAACGGTTCTTCCTCGCAGCGTTGGCAGCTTTTTGATTGCTCCATCAGTAATCCGAGAGAGCTCTCGTGCGGTATCAAGTACTTCGAACGCCCCATCGCGAGTTAGGTCATTGATGGAGAGCAGGTGGCCAGAGGTAATCACAGCGTCACCTCCACCTGATCTAGAGAATCAATTTCGCGAAGTTGAACTCGAACGCTCTCGCGAGCGTTGGTGGGAATATTTTTTCCCACGTAGTCGGCCCTAATAGGCAACTCTCTGTGGCCTCTATCGATTAAAACAGCTAGTTGCACGGTCTTTGGTCGACCCAACTCCCCTATAGCATCTAGCGCAGCGCGGATGGTGCGACCTGAGAAAAGAACATCATCGACGAGAACTAGATTCTTACCTTCTAAGCCTTCGGCGGGAATCTGGGTAGGTACGAGAGGCCGCGGCGGACGCAGGCGAAGATCATCGCGATACATAGTGATATCAAGTGAGCCCACTGGAACTTGGGTATCAATCTGCGCTAAAAAATTTCCGATTCGTTGCGCCAGAGTGACTCCGCGCGTGGGAATGCCTAAGAGAATCACTGAATCAAGGCCATGATTGCGCTCAATAATCTCGTGAGCAATGCGCTTAAGCGAACGATCTATCTCGCTCTGATCCAAAACAACACTCATACAAGCTCCTTTGCCGCCTCACAGGACGTCAGTTAAAGGATGGGCGAGTTATCTCGCTCCGGCAAGGATACCAGCCCTTTTATGAGAGTGAGATGACCGACTTAAGGAGGATTACTCGGCCTAAAATTCCATTTATGTAAGCGGCTGAATCTTTTGTGGAGAGCTCTTGAGCAATCTCGACCGCTTCCGATACCGCGACCTTGTCGTCAACCTCGAGATTCCACAAGATCTCGTAGAGCGCAATACGAATCAGATTTCGGTCAATGATCGGCATCCGGTCCATATCCCAGCCTTCGGCATAGGTATGGATGATTTCATCGATCTTCTCTCGATGTTCCACCACTCCTAGGACCAAGGCACGCAGATAATCTGCTTGCGATATCTCGTCGATAGGACGCTCTTCCAGAAGCGTCGTGGCAGCGGTATTTCGCATATCAGCCTCGAAGAGAATATCCAGGGCCCGTTTTCTCGCCTTGCGCCGCGCGCTCACTTAACTGCTCCCGAACTAGGAATTAGCCCGGCCCAGGTATGCACCTGTGCGGGTGTCAACGAGAACCTTCTCATCTTGCTTGATGAAGAGAGGTACCTGAATCTGAATTCCAGTCTCGACCGTTGCCGGCTTAGTTCCTCCGGAGGAGCGATCACCTTGCAGACCTGGCTCTGTGTAGGTCACGGTCAACTCAACAGAGGCTGGAAGATCGATATAGAGAGGATTCCCGTCGTGAACCGCGACAACTGCCTCCGTGTTCTCGAGCATGTAATCGGCAGCATCGCCCACAACTTCAGGACTAATGGTGATTTGATCGTAGTTCTGGGTATCCATAAAGATGAATCCGTCGCCATCGCGATAGAGGTACTGCATATCGCGCTTCTCTAGCTGGGCTACCTCAACTTTTACACCTGCATTGAAGGTCTTCTCCACAACTTTTCCGCCGGGGACTAACTTCAACTTGGTACGGACGAAAGCTGGGCCTTTGCCTGGCTTGACGTGCTGAAATTCGACAACGGTCCACAACTTGTTCTCGATCTCGAGGGTCATGCCGTTCTTAAGGTCATTTGTAGTTGCCATTGGGGCAGAATACCTGAAGGTTAGATCAACTCTTTCATCGCGGAGAGTGCCAAGGCATAGGAGCTGGCGCCAAATCCGGCGATAGTGCCCTTTGCTACGCCTGAGATGACGGAGGTGTGACGAAACTCCTCCCGCGAGAGCGGGTTGCTCAAGTGAACCTCAATCAGGGGCGCCGTCAACATAGCCACAGCATCGCGAATCGCATAGGAATAGTGCGTAAAGGCGGCGGGGTTAAATATGACTGGGATCCGTTGGTCGGCCGCTTCATGAAGCCAGGTGATGATCTCGGACTCGGAGTTGCTCTGCCGGACTTCCGCGTTCAGGCCGATCTCTGCGGCCTTGGATATCACAAAGGAGGATAACTCCTGGAAGTTCATGGAGCCATAAATCGTTGAATCCCGCAGATCGAGTCGATCTAGATTTGGACCGTTGAGGACTAGGACTCTTTGAGTGCCGTTCATTCTGCAATCCTCTCATAGGTCGCCTGAAGCAGGCCGGAATCTGCAGACTCAATCCAGGCGGGATGGCCAACCGATGAAAGCCCAATAAATCGAATTCGGCCATCGCGACTCTTCTTGTCACCAGCCATCAGCGCCAAGAGTTGATCCCATGGAAAACGTTCTTGGTCAATCTGTGTGGGGAGACCAAACTTTTCAAGAAGAGCTTTGAGCTTGGCGGTTTCAGATGATGGAAAATCCAGAGCTGGCTCACTGAGGAGAGCTGCATAGTGAAGTCCAATCGAGACCGCCTCGCCATGGCGAAGTTGGAAGTCAGCACTCTTCTCAATTGCATGGCCTAGCGTGTGACCGAAGTTGAGGATTTCGCGCAGTTTGCCCTCTTTAAAATCGTTCGAGACAACGTCAGCCTTAACTGCGACACTCTTGGTTACTAGTTCCAAGGAGTGTCTCCGCGCCTCCTTGAGATCACGAACCTCATGAAGAGTTGTCAGGATTGAAGTGTCACGGATATACCCGGTCTTGATTACCTCGGCTAACCCCGCCGCAAAGTCGCGATCTGATAGTGAATCGAGCCAGGTGAGATCTTCGCAGACCGCACGTGGTGAATAAAAAGAACCAACTAAATTCTTCCCAGCCTCAGTATTTATTCCTGTCTTACCACCCACTGCAGCATCCACCATGCCGGCGAGAGTCGTAGGAATCGCATACCAAGCGATGCCACGAAGCCACGTGGCAGCTACAAATCCAGCGAGATCAGTTGTCGCTCCCCCACCGATACCAACGATTGCATCAAGTCGCCCGAACTCCAACGAGCCTAACTTCACCCAGAGTTGTTCCACCGTTGTGAAGTTCTTCTGGGCCTCACCATCAGGGGTGATGAAGAGTTCGAAGTTAAGGCGAGATGACAACTCTGTAAGGCCTGCTAACTGAACAACGTTCTCCGGAGCAACCACTAAGACTTTTGTATGATCAGTTCGTACCGTTTGGAGGAATGGAAGCCATTCTTGACCCACTTTAACCTTGTAATCGATCTCTGCATGTACCGAAATTTCATTCACGAGCTAGCCCCATTCGACTCATCAATTCACGAGCCACCTCATATGGCTTCTTATTGTCGGTCGCAATAACAATCGTAGCCAAGCTCTCATAAATAGGGGCGCGCGCCGCCAGCAGATCTTTCCATTGGCGTTCTGGATCTTGCGCAACGAGCGGCCGGTCTGTCTTATTCGATATTCTGGCAAGAACATTGCCAAGACCAATCTGAAGAAGAATCACCTGGGCTGCGCTTTTACGTATCGCCTCTTGCACATCTTGATCAAGAACCGCACCGCCACCGAGAGATATAACTCCGATATTTGATCTAAGAGCTAATAAAACTACCTCTTTTTCGATCGCTCTAAACTTTGCTTCACCATCTTCAGCGAAGATTTCGGGAATAGAGCGACCCGTTTTTTCGACTATCAATTCATCAGTATCTTCAAAACTTGTAGACAGCTCCCTGGAAAGTGCCTTCCCTACCGAACTCTTTCCAGACCCAGGAGGGCCTATGAGAATTGCACGTAGCATCTACTTGATTTCGAGAGAATCTATATAGCTCTGAAAATTCCTCTTGACTTCAGCGACGGAGTCTCCGCCAAACTTCTCAAGCACTGCATCAGCCAGCACAAGTGCGCACATTGCTTCAGCAACAATTCCTGCAGCCGGAACTGCACAGACATCTGAGCGTTGATTGATCGCCTTAGCCGGCTCCCCCGTTGAAACATCAATAGTGTCTAGCGCCCTTGGAACGGTTGAGATCGGTTTCATTGCAGCCCGAACTCGAAGGATCTCGCCGTTCGACATTCCGCCTTCTGTTCCGCCAGCACGATCAGTTCTACGTGTGATCTTGCCATCGGGGCCACGTTCAATTTCATCGTGCGCTACCGAACCGCGACGTCTCGCCGTGGTAAATCCATCGCCAATTTCAACACCCTTAATCGCCTGAATACCCATCATCGCTCCGGCCAATCTTGCATCGAGACGACGATCCCAGTGCGTATGAGAACCTAGCCCCGGTGGAAGATGAAAGGCCAAGACCTCAATTACTCCACCTAAGGTATCGCCCGCTGAATGTGCTGCATCGATTTCAGCAACCATGGCGGCACTCGCTACAGGGTCAAAAGAGCGAACCGGATCGGCATCGACTCTCTCGCGATCCTCATATGTAGGCAACTCATAATCCTCACCGCTGCCAACTCCACCGATAGAGAGAACGTGACTCATAATCTGAATGCCAACTGTCTGTTCAAGAAAGGCGCGCGCAACCGCACCTAGCGCTACACGTGCTGCGGTCTCACGCGCACTTGCTCTCTCCAAGATTGGTCTGGCATCTTGGAAGTCGTATTTCTGCATACCAACCAGATCAGCGTGGCCTGGGCGGGGACGAGTGAGAGGAGCATTTCTAGCCAGAGCTGCGAGTTCATCTGCCGGCACGACATCCGCCGCCATAACCTTCTCCCACTTTGGCCATTCGGAGTTCGCTACCTGAATAGCAATTGGTCCACCTTGGCTCTCGCCGTGGCGCACTCCGCCCAAAATAGTCACAAGGTCAGCTTCAAAATTCTGACGTGCTCCTCGGCCATACCCCAACCTACGACGACGCAGATCGCGATCGATCGCCTCAGTGGAGATTAAAACGTGGGAAGGCAAGCCCTCCAAAATCGCGGAGAGTGCAGGACCATGCGATTCTCCAGCAGTAAGCCATCTCAACATAGGCGTATTCTGTCAGATCAGGCACCTGCCGCGTCGCACTCGCGTTAAGAGCTCAATATCTGAGCAAATAGGGCTCCCCCAATCAGGGCAGGAGCAAATGGAATCACTCTCTTTCGCTCCACCAATAGCCACACCAGACCCAACAGAGATGCACAGGTCAAAGCTGTTAGAACTTTTGATAACGAACCGAGGATCAACCCCAAGAGGGAGAAGAGTTTTACATCACCCATCCCTACACGTCCTTTAATAAGAGAACGCATACAGATACCTCCCGCCAGGAGATACATCGCAAAGAGGTTGATGTGGAGAAATATTGCAGGGCTACTTCTCACATGGACGAGTTCGATCAGAGCCAAAAGTGCCAGCAACGCCTGGTTTGGAATCACGTGCCGCCTAACATCACTTGCAATGATCCAGGGCGATAAGAGGATCAATGGAAGGCATGAGGTCATAATTAAGCCTAGAGAATCGACCAGATCGAGGCTCGTAACTATCCACAACTACCTCAGATGTGCGCGACCGACCGCTAGTAACTCAGGACGTAAAGAATCGAATTCAACGGTCAGACCGCTAAAGAGAGAGATTTGATCGAGGGCCTGCTCGACAAGAAGGTCTATTCCATCAAGGACATTACTTCCCATTGAAATCGCCTTGGCAAGCAACTTGGTTGGGTAAGGGTTATAGAGAACTTCAAAGAAGGTCGGGATAGTTGATGCAATCGAATCCACCATGAAATCAGATGCGCCTGCTGGCACGGTGGAAATGACCAGGTCGTAGCCTTTTAGGGAGTGATCCATCCCGTAAAAATTAACTGAGCTGGAACTGGCAATTCTGGCCAAAGTCTCGGATCGAGAGGAATTTCGCAATAAGAAATCTATCGTGTGCGCTTCACCATCGAGCGCGCCCAGCGCCGCTCTTGCCGTTCCCCCGCCACCAAGGACAGCTACTCGATCCTTCGGCACCGAACTCAACAACCTCTGAAAACCTGTCCGGTCAGTTGAACTCGCCCGATAGCTCGACCCGATCTTGAGCAGGGTATTAGCGGAGCGCATACGAAGAGCGATTGGTTCAATTTCGATTTCGAACGACTCTCTCAAATCGAAGATCGTCTCCTTGAGCGGCATGGTCAATGAAAATCCAGTCCAGTCCTCTTCCAGCGCACCTTTGAAGAAATCGAGCGCACGATCTGGCGTTAGCTCTATCGATCCATAACTCGCTGGAACCCCAAGTAATTCGTAAGCCCTTTTGTGGAGAGCCGGTGAGAGGCTGTGAGTGATCGGTGATCCAAGAACTGCCGCCTTGATCATTTGAATGCCCCTGTTGCAACATTCTGCTTATAAAGGGTGAACCAATTTTCGAAGGTGTTGAAATTATTGGTGAACCTGGTGTCATGCGGTTTTACCGTTATGAAGTAGAGCCAATCTCCTGGTTC
>DAIOGE010000003.1:0-4317 GCA_036745375.1 Candidatus Nanopelagicaceae bacterium | reverse complement strand
CCCTGCGCCAACTTCGTGGCGCTAACTTCATCGCTAAATGATTTCAACATCTCAGCCAAGGCATCATGAGTAGTTGTGTTCGGTGCGAATGAGTATTGAAGCGGAGCCAATTGGCCCTCAAGGGAATTCGATGGATTGGCGAAGAGAGGTTGAAGGGTATTCAATGAGTCTGATTGAGTGAGAGAAGTAACCAAATGCAACTCTTTGAGAATGTCGGCTTCCGTTGATCCAGGCAAGACATAGATCGAATCAACAATTCGCTTCTGGTCGAGCAGTTCAGAGATCGCCTGATCACTAGGAATCACACTCTGAATGAGATGCACCCCTGGTGCGATTCCCACAACATGACCTGCGATCAGCTTCTTTATGAGAGTGGAGGCCTTCTCAACTACATGCTCGGCTGCCAAATCTTCAGCGATAGCGGTTCCAGTCTCTCCCTTGGTGATGGTTATGCTCACCAAATGTCCAGGGGTTCCCTTTGGGTAGTCGGCGCTGCCATTTAACACCATGATCCGTTGAACTATTAACGTTACAAGCAATAGCAACAGCACTATGAAGGCGGTGATGAGGTTGCGTTGTTTCGGCCTATTCATCGAGAGCGCCTGCAATTCTCTCGCGCGCAAGAGCGCTCTCTAATATTGCTACCGCAGCCATGGCATCAATCTTGCCCTTGCTCTCCTTGGCATTTAAACCAGCACCGCGTAAAACTTTGGAGGCAGAAATAGTTGACATGCGTTCATCTACGTAATGAATTGGAAGATCAGTGATTGTATTAAGCAAATCCCCGAAGGCGTGGGCTGCATGGAGCGATGGATTTGAAGCCCCTGACAGATGCTTTGGCTCACCTATCACGATGTAAATAGGCTCATACTCGGTGAAGAGAGATTTAATTTGTTCGAGTAAGTCGGGAGCCTCTGCCTGAAGAGTTGCAATGGGTGATGCGATCAGTCCTGAAACATCACTCGCTGCCACACCTATTCGAACTTGGCCATAGTCAAAGGCGATTCGCCGGCCGTGTCTCATGGCTTAAATGGAACCTATCGCTGCCTTCAGATCAGCTATAGCCGCTGAAATTTTGCTGGAATCGACTCCCCCGCCTTGTGCGAAATCATCTTTACCACCTCCACCGCCACCTAAGACGGTAGATCCGATTTTCACCAATTGCCCAGCCTTTACTCCGGAGGCAATGGCCTGTTGCGAGACCGCAACGACAAGAGTGACTCTATCGGCCTGCGCAGAAAGCAGAGCAACGACTGAATGAGGATCGCGATTACGAAGATCAAGCGCCATCACCCTTAGATCATCGCCTGTAATGCTATCCGCTACTTGAGCGACCAAAACTTTTCGCTCGCCGATAGTTTCAAATCCCTTTGCCAACTCATTCACCGAAGCCAGCGCTTGAGCGGACTTAATAGCGGCAAGTTCCTTCTCAATATTCTTCATTTTATTAAGTAGATCAGAGATTCTCTCTGGGAGTTCTTCAACTCTTGCGCCTTTAATAATCTCGGTCAGAGAGTTAAGCAGAATATGTTCACGCGCCAGATAAGAGAAGGCGTCAGCACCGACCAGTGCCTCAACGCGACGAACTCCAGCTCCGATCGAAGACTCACTCAACAATTTAACGACGCCCAACTCTGCAGAAGAGTGAACGTGAGTACCGCCGCACAATTCACGCGCCCAGTCACCTACGCTAACGACGCGAACTACATCGCCATATTTTTCACCGAAGAGGGCCATTGCGCCGATCTCCTTGGCGCGGGCTTGGCTCATCTGTTCTGCCGTAACCTCTAAATTCTCAATCAGAACGGAGTTAACTCGAGCCTCTACATCGTTGAGAACGCTGGTAGGTACCGCTCCAGCGGCCGGGAAATCGAATCTAAAACGTCCTGGAGCATTCTCGGATCCAGCCTGGGTAGCACTTTCTCCAAGCGCTTCGCGGAAGGCCTTGTGCACCATATGAGTCGCGGTGTGAGCGCGAGAGATCGCTTTGCGTCTGGTTTGATCAATCTGCGCAAAGAGTTGATCGTTGATTTGCGCGGCGCCAGAGATGATTCTTCCGCGGTGCACATACAGCCCAGGAACTGGAGCTTGAACATCGTCGATTGCAATACGTGCCCCATTGGCCAATTGCAAGAAACCGCCATCAGAAAGTTGTCCGCCGCCTTCTGCATAGAAAGGTGTGCGATCCAAAACAATCTCTACATCGCCCTCGTAGGCCTCATCAACATTTTCGCCATCAACCATGATCGCTTGGATCTTGGCCTCACCTTCAAGATGCTGATAACCGATGAAATCTGTCTTGCCACGTGCATCAACGATCTTTCGATATTCAGATAAATCCGTATGCCCGCTCTTCTTGGCTTTCGCATCTGCTTTAGCGCGATCTTTCTGTTCCTTCATCAACTTCCTGAAACCAGCTTCATCAACTTTAAGACCAGACTCGGTCGCCATTTCGAGGGTCAGATCAAAAGGAAATCCGTAGGTGTCGTGGAGCTTGAAAACGGTATCTCCTGCAAGCGTCGCGCCGTTTTGACTCTTGGCTTCCGAGGAGGCGAGATCAAAGATTTGCGTTCCACTTTTGAGAGTCGAAAGGAATGACTCCTCTTCAGACTCTGTAACTTCGATAATACGTTCGCGCTTCTCAAGTAGCTCTGGGTATTGCGGAGACATCGCACCAATCGCTGATAACAGGAGTTCTTTGGAGTTGTGATCCGGGGCTCCGAGGATGCGCATATTCCGGATCGTGCGACGCATCATGCGTCGAAGGACATATCCACGACCTTCGTTTCCTGGCAAGACTCCATCTCCGATAAGCATCATTGATGTTCGGGCATGGTCGGCAACTACGCGAAGAGATATATCGCTCTTGGGATCTTTTCCATATGTGACGCCTGCAAGCTCCGAAGCCTTGGAGAGAATCTGCATGGTGGTATCGATCTCGTAGATGTTCTCGACACCTTGTAGAAGCGCAGCCGTACGTTCAAGTCCAAGTCCGGTATCAATATTCTTTGCAGGAAGCTCTCCGATGATTGGGTAGTCATCTTTTGTTCCACCATCTGCACGAACATTCTGCATGAAGACCAAGTTCCAGACTTCAAGGTAGCGATCTTCATCAGCGATCGGTCCACCCTCGCGTCCATATTGTGCTCCGCGATCGTAATAAATTTCAGAGCAAGGACCGCATGGGCCTGCTACTCCCATTGACCAGAAGTTGTCAGCCATTCCTCTGCGTTGAATTCGCTCCTTCGGCACGCCAACCTTCTTATGCCAGATATCAGCTGCCTCATCGTCGTTGAGATAGACCGTGACCCACAACTTCTCTTCAGGAAAACCGTATCCACCTTGTGCGATTGGCTTGGTCAGTAGCTCCCACGCCATGGTGATTGCGCCCTCTTTGAAGTAGTCGCCGAAAGAGAAATTTCCACACATTTGAAAGAAAGATGCGTGACGGGTTGTCTTGCCAACCTCGTCAATATCCAAGGTGCGAACGCACTTTTGAACCGAGGTCGCTCTTGCAAAAGGAGGTTTAACCTCACCCAAGAAATAAGGCTTGAAAGGAACCATCCCAGCGTTAACAAGGAGAAGATTTGGGTCATCAGCGATCAGTGACGCCGAAGGAACAACCGTATGTTTTAGTCCAAGGGCATTATCGGACTCGAAGAAGCGCAACCATCGCGCTCTGATTTCTGCAGATTCCACCTATTACTCGTGCTCCCGATCGGAGCGCCCAAATTTCTTGCCTGCGAAGGCGGCCATGAGGGAACCAACAACCTTTAAAAATCCGGAATTCTTCTCAATAAGATTCGAGATTGAACCAGTCACCTTCTCGGTGAAGTTCTCCGCGGTCGAGACGATCTTGTTCACGCTCTGAACCGTCTTCTTGACCTCATCAATCAGCTTGCCAATTCGATTGATGGCATAGGCGATCGCAATCGAGACGATAAGCAGCGAGCTCGCCACGATGATGGTTGCAATGCCTCCTGGACCCATACCTTTAGCCTACCTGAACTTATGAGCGTGGAAGGTTATTTATTTGGCTTCAGGCTTGAAGTCAACGCCGGCCTCTTTGCGCTGGGCAGCGGTGATAGGAGTTGGAGCACCAGTCAGCGGATCTCCGCCACTTGCGGTTTTAGGAAAGGCGATCACTTCCCGAATCGACTCGGCCCCAGTAAGGAGCGCACAGAGTCGATCCATTCCGAGGGCGATTCCACCATGTGGTGGAGGTCCATAGTTGAAGGCCTCGAGCAAGAATCCGAACTTACTTTTCGCCTCTTCGGGAGTTAAGCCAATCACGTCGAAGACGCGCTGTTGCATCTC
>DAIOGE010000002.1:29554-36397 GCA_036745375.1 Candidatus Nanopelagicaceae bacterium | reverse complement strand
CACTAGAGATTAATGCCAGCGGTTATCCCATGTTGCAATTCGATAAGGATGACGTTGAGGCGATTGGCTTACTCAAACTCGATATCTTAGGTGTGCGGATGCAATCGGCTATCGCGTATGCGCTCGATGAGATCAAGCGAGTTGATGAGGTCGATGTTGATATCGATGAAATCCCACTCGATGATGTACCGACCTTTGACCTCATTAAATCGGCGCGCACTTTGGGAATCTTTCAGATCGAAAGCCCGGGGCAGCGCGAACTCGTCGGCAAATTTGCACCAGATACCTTTACCGATTTGATTATCGATATCTCACTCTTTAGACCGGGGCCGGTAAAGAGCGACATGATCGTTCCCTTTCTTAATGGCAGACAGGGCTTTAAACCGCGCGATCTGATTCATCCTGATCTGTATGAGGTACTGCACGAGACCGAGGGCGTTGTCGTCTTTCATGAACAGGTAATCAAAGTTATTGCGATTATGTCGGGATGTACCTTGGCTGAGGGCGATGAACGTCGCCGCAAGATGGGAAGCCCCGAAGGTCAGATCGAGGTACGCGATTGGTTCTATCCCGCAGCGCTGGCGCGTGGATATACCCATGCTGTGATCGATGAGGTCTGGGAGATCTTGCGATCTTTCGCCTCATTTGGATTCTGTAAGGCGCACGCCGCCGCCTTTGCGCTGCCGACCTATCAATCGGCATGGCTTAAGACCCATTACATGGCCCCCTTTATCGCAGGGCTTTTGACCCATGATCCAGGTATGTATCCCAAGCGCTTGATCTTGGATGAAGCCCGGCAGTGGGGGATTGCGATCAAGCCGATCGACGTTAATAAATCCGATCGCGATTATCGAGTCGAACGCGTTGATCTAGGTAGCGATACCCACGCGCCATATTTAGCTCCTGATTTAAAGAGCACCGGTAAGAGTCTCTCGCTACCTGATGCCCGTGGTTATGCCATCCGAATGGCGCTGCGCGATATCGCGGGGATCAATGATGGTGAGGTCGATGGAATTCTGCGCTCGCGTCCCTATCTTGATTTAGCAGATTTTGTGGCGCGCTCTAGCGCAAGCCGCCCGGTATGTGAGGCGTTGATTATGGTCGGTGCCTTTGATGAGTTACATCAACTCGATCAGAGCAATTTAAATCGCCGCGATCTCTTGTTGCACTTACAAGATCTTTATAAGTTGTCGAGCGTTAGCGTGCGCGGCACTGCCACTAATCAGATGGTGCTCGGTCTTACACCGCCACCGCTTGAGGCGAGTGGGTTGCCAGAGATGTCATCGGCAGAAGAGGTCCGCCATGAACTAGATCTCACCGGCATGGATATATCACGCCACATGATGGAGTTCTATGGAGAGTTCCTCAACCATGTGGGGGCGGTGCGTTCATCGGATCTGATTCATAAACGCTCTGGCGAATCTGTCTTGGTCGCGGGAGTAAAGGTGGCGCTACAGATGCCACCGATCCGTTCTGGTAAGCGAGTGGTCTTTCTGACCCTCGATGATGGATTTGGTTGTAACGATGTGACCTTCTTCGAGGATATCCAACAGAGCAGCGGCAGCCTGATCTTTTCATCCACTTTGTTCTTGGTACGCGGTGAGGTACGGCGTACCGGTCCGCGTGGCGTCTCATTGCGAGCGACGCAGGCGTGGGAACTCACCGAGTCGTACGAGAAGTGGCGTAATCTGCGAGTTTATGAGCCAGAGCATGGATGAGATCGCAACGATTCTCCATGTTGATATGGATGCCTTCTATGCCTCGGTCGCCGAGAAAGATGATCCCTCGCTGCGCGGCAAGGCAGTAGTAGTTGGGGCAGGCGCGCGCGGCGTTGTTCTATCGGCTAACTACGAGGCCCGTAAATTTGGAATCCGTGCCGCGATGCCGGTGGGACGAGCCCAACGGATGGCGCCACATGCAATATTTGTTGTGCCAAACCATCGTCGCTATAGCGAGGTCTCACATAGCATCATGGAGATCTTTGGCAGTTACACCCCATTAGTCGAGCCGATCTCACTTGATGAAGCATTTTTGGATGTCACAGGTTCGCGCAAATTAATCGGCGACGGTCCTACCATCGCTAAGAAGATCCGCGCCGATGTTTATGAACAAGCGGGAATTACCTGTTCAGTGGGAATCGCGACCACTAAATTCATCGCAAAGCTTGCCTCGCAGAAATGTAAACCCAATGGGATGCTCGAGGTCGATCCCGACAAGGTGATTGATTTCTTGCATCCATTGCCAGTCAGTGCGGTTTGGGGAGTTGGACCTAAGACCAACGAGGAGTTATTGCGGTTGGGGCTACGCACCGTCGGTGATATTGCAAGGACTCCGCGCCAGACTCTGGTGCGCGCCTTAGGTGAAGCGAACGGAAACCACCTGTATGAGTTAGCGTGGGGACGCGACTATCGCCCGGTAACTCCTGATGAGCCCGATAAAAGTATTAGCGCCGCCGAAACTTTCTCGCGCGATCTAGAGGACGAGGAAGAGATCTTGCGAGAACTCTTGCGCCTCACCGAGAAAGCGAGTGCCAGGTTGCGCTCGAGAGCGATGTCGGCGCAGACAATCTCTATCAAGGTGCGCTTTGCAGATTTCAAAACTATCTCGCGCTCCAAAACAGTCACCTTGCCTATTGACGGCATGCAGGAGTGTTATGAAGTTGCAAAGAAGTTGTATCAAGGACTCAAATTAGATCGAGCCAGAATTCGATTGATTGGAATTAGTTTAGAAAGTCTTGTGGATTCGGAGGGGGCTCCAGTTCAACTTGAGCTGGGGGAGCGTGAAAATGGTTGGCGTGAGGCGACACGCGCGATGGATCAGGCGAAGGCCAGGTTCGGAGATGCCTCGGTCCGCCCGGCCCGACTCTTCCGGCGCGCCAAAGATGGCCGAGAACACTCAGGAAACTGAGAGGCAACAGTCATTTTCTAGATAGCGCGCTTTGGCAACCCTGCTCTATTCTTTGGCTATGCCTCTGTCAGATCATGAACGCAAACTCCTTGCGGAGATGGAAGCGGCCTTCGAGCAAGAAGATCCCCGCCTAGTTTCTACGCTTACGGGAAGCGCGCGCACCAAGCAAGGAAGTTATGTCTTTTATGGCGCCTTGGCACTGGTGGCTGGCATGGCGATCCTCTTTGGCGGCTTGATCGCCAAGTTGATCATCGTGGGTCTGCTCGGCTTTGTGATCGCACTGGCTGGCGCATTCTTCATCTTCACCAACATCTCTTTCGGCAAGAGCGCCAATCGCGGTCCTAAGCCAAAGAAGCAGAAGTGGAGCGATCGCTTAGAGGGACGCTGGGAGCGCCGCAACTTCGATAATTAATTTATCGCAAGAATAATTTTGTAAGTCGCTTTGAGGTTGCAGTAACTCCTATCGCAACCATCACCGCAAAATAAAGCACGTGCCACAAAATTCCCCAGCTCACAACACCAAGCGTTAAATCACGCACCATCTCGATTGCTTGCCACAATGGTGATGCTTTAAGGATCGCTTGTAGATAACCGGGATAAACGGTGAGTGGATAGAACGATCCAGAGAACAAGAAGAGCGGCAACATCACGATATTGATCAGATCCATCTGCTGAAAAGTTGTGAAGCAGGATGTAATCGCCATACCGATCGAAGCAAAACCAAAGGCGATCAAGACCGCAGCTGGTATCGCGAGAATTCCCCACCAACTTGGAATCAGACCAGCGGGAACTGCAATACACATGAAGCCCAGGGTGTAGGCGAGTCCGCGGATAAGCGCCCAACCGATCTCACCCAAAGCCACATCAACTGAACCCAGTGATGTCTGTAGCATGCCTTGGTAGATGCGATCGAATTTAAGTTTGAAGAAGACGTTCCAGGTGGAGTCGTAGATCGCGCCGTTCATGGCGCTTGATGCTAAGAGTCCCGGTGCGATAAAGGTTGCATAACTAACTACACGTCCACCTGGCAGGGAGATGGTTCCGATGAGATGCCCGAGGCCATATCCGAATGACAAGAGATAGAGAACCGGTTCGAAGAATCCAGAGAGAACCGCGATCCATGCTGAGTTCTTAAAGGCCATCCAACTGCGTTCCAGCAAGACATGAGGCCGCCCCGCGAAGACTCCTTCGCCAAGATGTCCGCGACGTGACTGTGCGATCGAAACTGCGGTCTCGGTACTCATTCGCCCAACCGCTTTTCAAATTCACGATATGCCAGCCAGAGGCCAAAGGAGAGCATGGCGAAGAGATAACCAAAGTGCACGATGAACATGACGAAACTGATGTGATGACCGTAGGTCATATATCGACCAAGTTCGGTGGCATGCCAGATCGGAGATGCCCAACCAACCCAACGCAGATAGATCGGCAGAGTCGAGAGTTGATAGAAGGTGCCAGAGAATAAGAAGAGAGGCATCATGATAAAACGCCCCAAAATATTGAAGAATTGGTCGTCATTTCTGATCCAGGCAGATATTCCCAGCATCAACGCGCCAAAGGCGGAGCCAGCAAGTAAACCCACTAATACCGCCAGCCAACCGCGTTGGCTACTAAATCCACCAAAGAGATCGATGATTACTCCGTAGATCACGGTAGAAAATGCAGTGCGCAAGAAGGCACTTAAGAAAACTCCATTTGCGATCTGTCGCCCTGACAATGGAGTCGCGTTCATCGCGTAGAAAACTTTGCCCCACTTAAATCCTTGGATGGTTGTAAATACTGTCTCATCCATTGCAGTTTGGATTGCAGCGGTGGCAAGAAGTGCGGGAGCAAGAAATGTTAAGTACTTAACTCCATCAACGCCGCCGGAGTGATGGTTAATGAGTTTTCCAACGCCTAAGCCGACTGCAATTAAATAGAGAGTTGGGTTAGCAACGGCGATGGAGATAACGACGGGAATGAATTTCCGCATAATTAATATGCGTGATTCAGTTACCGAAAACGCTCCTCGGGATTTGATCCGCTGAACATCTACGATCTTAAGAGAGCCTTGTCTGGTAGCCATGGGTTTGCTATTCGATCAAGGAGCGTCCGGTTAGGCGCAAGAAGACATCTTCCAACGAACTGCGGCGCACGAGTGAGGTGAGTGGGTGTAAACCTTTTTGGCTGAGGCTATGAAGCAGCGCCTCGCCATCATCGGCGTACATAAGTATGCGATCAGGTAGAACTTCGATGCGCTCGACCAACTCTTGGAGTTGTGGCGCGACAACAGCGTTGCGATCTGAACCGAAGCGAACTTCGACAACCTCTTTGGTGGAGTAAGTCTTGATCAATCCCGCAGGGGAGTCCTCGGCCATGATCGAACCTTTATCCATAACCATCAGGCGATCGCAGAGCTGCTCTGCCTCGTCCATGTAGTGGGTGGTGATCAAGAGGGTCACGCCCTGCTCCTTGAGGCGGAACAAGCGGTCCCACAGGATGTGGCGGGCTTGAGGGTCTAGCCCAGTGGTGGGCTCGTCGAGCATTAAAATCTCTGGTTCGCTGATGAGAGCGCGGGCGATGGTGAGGCGTCGCTTCATGCCACCGCTTAGGGCATCAACCTTGACGCTGCGCTTATCGGTCAACTGGGCAAAGTCGAGGAGCTCCTCGATCTTGGGCTTAATGAACTTCTTGGGAAGCCCGAAGTAGCGACCATATATATAGAGGTTCTCTTCGACGGTCAGGGCCTGGTCCAAGTTATCGGTCTGGGGGACTACCCCCAGGTGGGCCTTGATCTCGGGGCCGAATTTCTCTGGATCCTTGCCCAGGATGGTGATCCCACCGCTGGTTCGGGTGAGGGTGGCGGCGATGATCCGCATGGTGGTCGACTTTCCGGCGCCATTGGGGCCTAGAAAACCGAAGGATTCACCCTTTCGGACCTGAAAATTGATGCCGTCGACCGCTGTGAAGTCGCCGTAGCGCTTAACCAGCTGATTCGCCTCAATGAGAATCTCGCTTTTATCCATAAGGGAGAGAGCCTAATAGTTCTGCGCTCGCCTCGTTTCATTTTTAGGTGCGGGTCAACTTAAGGGGGAGAAGTGGAGAGTCGATACAGAAATATGGGCAGAAGTGGTTGAAAAAGGGGAAAAGTGGAGTAAAGTGGTGAATGTTCATAATTCGGGGGAATTGTGAGCGTGCAAGTGGTGAAAAAAGGGGAAAAAGATGTTCTTGGGGACCCACGAGCCGAAGCTCGACGACAAGGGTCGAATCATCTTGCCCGCCCGCTTCCGTGATGATTTAGCAAAAGGGTTGGTCATTACCAAGGGCCAGGAGCGTTGCCTTTATGTATTTCCGATGGGCGAATTCACCGCGATTACCGAGCGGATGCGCCAAGCACCCGTGACCGAAAAGGGCGCTCGCGACTACATGCGCGTCATGTTTGCCGGAGCCCACGATGAAGTTCCAGATAAGCAGGGGAGAGTCACCATCCCATCTGGCCTGCGCTCATATGCCGGGCTAGAAAAAGAGTGCGTCGTTATCGGCGCCAATACCCGCCTTGAAATCTGGGATTCAGCTGCTTGGAACACCTACCTCGCAGATCGCGAAAAGGGCTTCGCCGATGTTTCAACGGAGGTGCTGCCCGGACTCTTTTAAACAATCCAAAACAAAACCAGTCACAACTACATAGGAATTCTCTCGTTAGGCCATCGCCGACTTCATATCAACGACGTCACTTCCCCGGCGCCGTTCCCCCCACGATCCGTCGGTCGGCGGTGACCTAACTAGAGAAATCGGAACAACAGAAAAACTTCGGAACTTTTAATCAATTTTACAAAGTAGGGAAAGGGGGAGCGAGATGACACATCAACATATACCTGTTGCGCTAGAGCGATGCATTGAATTGCTCACCCCTGCAATCGAATATTCGCTCACACATAATCCATCTACATATGTCAT
>DAIOGE010000002.1:26182-29454 GCA_036745375.1 Candidatus Nanopelagicaceae bacterium | reverse complement strand
TCTATGCAACTCGATGATGGAGAGCGTGGCTTTGCATATTCGCAGGATGCTCCGCTCGATATGCGGATGGATCAGAGCGGCGGGCTCACCGCTTTTGATGTTGTAAATACCTACGATCATGGGGCTCTCGTTCGCATTTTGCGGATGTACGGCGAAGAGAAGTTCGCACCACGCATCGCAGATTTCATTATTGAGGCTCGTACCGAAGGTCGACTCAACACAACGAAGGATTTAGCCGAGTTAGTTAAGAACGCAATTCCCGCCGCCGCAAGGCGCACCGGGGGAAATCCTGCTAAACGTACCTTTCAAGCTCTTCGTATCGAGGTCAATCAAGAGCTTGCCATACTTGAACGAGCTATTCCTGCGGCTCTGGAAGCTCTTGAAGTTCATGGTCGCTTAGTTGTAATGGCATATCAATCACTCGAAGACAAGATCGTCAAGAGCGCATTCACTGAGATTACCGAATCCAAGACTCCACGGGGATTGCCAATTGATCTGCCTGACAGTGCAGCGAAATATGCACTCGTCATGCGGGGGAGTGAGGCTGCCTCAGATGCAGAGATTGTTACTAATCCGCGAGCTCAATCCATGCGCTTGCGAGCAGTTGAACGGTTGGCCGCATAATGGCGCTGACGCAGATCGAATCACTCGCACCCGAGATCAAGCAACGCTCACGCGTACGTGAGTTTGCAGATCAAACTCGAGCCGCGCTGAAATTAGTTCCAGACTTAACAGTAGACAATAGCGAGAGCGTAAGTAATCGCGCCTTCTTTGCATTCCTGATCGGGTTATTTACTGCTGGGCTCCTTCTCCTGCTCAGCATAAATACCGCTCTTACATCAGGAGCATTCACGCTAGAAAATATGAAGCTGCATCTTGCGGCGGTTAATGATGAAAGAGATGCAGTCCTCAATCAGGTTGCTACATATTCCTCGCCAAATAACCTGGCGAAGGCAGCAACTAAGTTGGGAATGCAACCGCAGACCACCATTAATTTCCTAGACGTTAATGGCGGTACTTCAAAGTGATGTCACAAGAAGTTTTTGGAAAGCGCGTCCGCTACTTAGTTGGCGTTCTGCTCTTCATTTTCTTTCTCTTCGGTGCACGGTTGGTAGATGTCCAGGCGGTACAAGCCAAGGGTTATGCCACCCGTGCAGCAAATGAGATGGTTAATCGCTCGGTCTGGCTTGCTCCACGCGGCACCATCACCGATGTCAATGGAATCGTCTTAGCTCGCAGCGAAGCCGCCAAGAACATCATCGTCGATCAGACCATGATCGCAGATCCTGCGACCACTGCTCAGGTCACTGCCGCTGCGCTCCAAATGAAAGTGGCGGACTTACAGACTTTGCTGACTGGTACAAAGCGTTATCAGGTGATCGAAAATGGTGTGAAGCCGATCGTCTGGGATAACTTGCAGAGCGCTCTCTCGGCGTACAACAGTAAGGTTGAGAAGACCGTAGCAGGTCTCTCCAAACGCATCGTTGGTTTCTTCAGCGAAAATGCCTACACAAGAACCTATCCAACGGGCACATTAGCGGCTTCGCTAATTGGACTGACTAACGCCGCTAATCAAGGCGCCGCCGGTATCGAGGCCAGTATGAACACGGTACTCACTGGATCAAATGGAGAGTATGACTACGTGAATGGCGATGGAACCATCATTCCTGGTTCTCAACAATTCATCACGCAGGCCAAACCCGGAGTGGATGTCAGACTTACGATTGAGAGAGATATTCAATGGGTCGCTCAGGATGCGATCTCAGCTGCAGTGAAGAGTTCAAAAGCTCTCTCGGGCACGGTGATTGTGATGGACCCTAAGACTGGAGCAATCTTGGCTCAGGCCAGCGCTCCCTCTTTTGATCCTGCAAAGCGAGACAAGATTACTTTGGCGCAGATGCGCAATCCTGCAGTTCAGGATGTTTATGAACCTGGATCGACTGGCAAGGTAATCACCGTCGCAGCAGCACTTGAACAGGGTACGACCACTCCAACTACGGTCTACACAATTCCAAATAGTTTTAAAGCTGGTGGCCGGATATTTCATGATGACAAGCGCCACGATACCGAGCACCTCACTACTACTGGCGTTCTTGCGGTATCGAGCAACATCGGTGCAATCCAAATTGGGAGCACTATTCCAAATGACACCTTTTATTCGTACCTCCAGAAGTTCGGAATCGGTCAGAGCACCGGCTCCAATCTGCCAGGAGAATCTGCTGGAATCCTGCACCCAGTTTCCGATTGGTCAGCCTCATCAGCCCCAACAATCGCCTTTGGACAGGGATATTCGGTTACTGCGATGCAGGCGACAGATGTCTTTGCGACAGTTGCGAACAATGGCGTTCGGGTAACACCCAATGTGATCGCGGGAACTATTGGTCCCGACGGAACATACACACCTTCTAAGCCTTCTCCACGAGTTCAAGTTATTAGCCCTGCAACAGCACAAACAATTCGCACCATGTTGCAAAGCGTTGTATCAAATGAGGGAACCGCGCCAGCTGCGGAAATTCCTGGATATGAAGTTGCTGGTAAGACCGGTACTGCAATGCGCGTTGATTCAACGTGTGGTTGCTATCGCGGTTATACCGCTTCATTCATTGGAATGGCTCCTGCTGCCGCTCCCGCATATGTAGTGAGCGTAGTAATCCAAAATCCTCAAGGTGAGCACTTCGGGGGAGAGATTGCAGCGCCAGTATTTAAAAAGGTGATGGGCTTTGTCTTACAGGCAAAGCAGGTTCAACCGGTGCATACCAGCCAGAGCGCTTTCCCATTGACGCAGGCTGCTCTCCTCAAATCTGCTGCGATGGCAAAACCATGAGTACTGTGATTACAAGGATCGCTCCTCAAGAGACGTTCCATAAGAGCCTCGGGGAGCTAGCTTCGTACATTGGTGTTCAGAGCGAGAGGCCAGAAATTTTTTTTACGGGAGTCACCATCAATTCCAGATTGGTGAGCGAGGGCGATCTCTTTATCGCTCTTTCTGGAGCAAAGAGCCACGGCGCTGAGTTTGCGAATAGCGCGATTGCACAAGGAGCAGTTGCTATCTTGACCGATCAGCGCGGTAAAGATTTGATACAACAAGATGTTCCAGTAATTGTTGTGAGCAATCCGCGTCGGTGGGTTGGTCCCATCGCATCATGGTTTTATCGCAGCCCGTTCAGTTCGCTCGAGGCAGTTGGAATTACGGGAACAAATGGAAAGACGACTACCGCCTCACTTGTGGATCAGATTTGGCGATTGGATGGTCGCAGCACCGGATTTATCGG
>DAIOGE010000002.1:5114-26082 GCA_036745375.1 Candidatus Nanopelagicaceae bacterium | reverse complement strand
GTGAATATCGATGACCCCCATGGCTTGAGGCTTTATGAAGAAGCGGTCATTCCAACAAAATCTTTCTCGCGATCAAATACCAAAGCCGATTGGTATTACCAGGATTTCTTTGAAGCTCCAGGTGGAGTTGGCTATGACGTCGCGATTCGTGGCTCAGGTGGAATCCTTATTGAGGGTCGCCTTCCGCTGCTTGGATTGCATAATCTTGATAACGCCCTTCTCGCCATTGCACTCGCAGTTGAGAGCGGTGTGGATCCTGTGGCGATCTCTTATTACATGCGCACCTTGAGTGCACCAGTGGGTCGTTTAGAGCCAGTGAACGCTGGACAGAAGTTTCTAGCTTTAGTTGATTACGCCCACACGCCAGATGCTGTTAATCGCGCCTTGGCCACTGCGCGGTCTTTGACTAATGGGCGAGTGATAGCGGTGCTTGGTTGTGGTGGCGATCGCGACAAGAGCAAGCGTCCCTTGATGGGGGATGCGCTCCGACAGGGAGCAGATGTAGCGGTATTTACCTCCGATAATCCGCGCAGTGAAGATCCCAAGACTATTTTGGATGAGATGGTGGGCAACCACCGAGGCGAGAGTGAAATTGTCGAAGCAGATCGCCGTCAAGCAATTGCAATCGCGGTCTTGAACGCAGCACCAGGAGACTGCGTTATTGTTTTAGGAAAAGGTCACGAGCGCGGACAAGAGATCAACGGAGTCAAATATCCCTTCGACGATCGCATTGAATTGGCCCGAGCAATCGAGGAGTTGGCATGATCGCGATAACCGTTTCAGAGATTGCTGAAATTATTGGCGCCGAGATTATTGACCTTGATCCGCAAGCTATCATCACGGAGTACCCCGAAATTGATTCCCGTAAGGTCGAGCCAGGCTCTTTCTTTATTGCACTTCCGGGAGAGCGAACTGATGGAAATGCTTATGCCAAAGAGGCGATCGAGAATGGTGCACGCTTTGCCATTACCACGATAAATACTGGCGTCCCTTCGCTCCTCGTCGAGGATGCAGGTGCTGCTCTCACGACGCTGGCTCGTAAAGTCCGAGAAAGAATTAAGCACTGCACCTTTATCGGAATTACTGGTTCTCATGGAAAAACAACCACCAAGGATCTCTTGGGGCATGTTCTCTCCGTCGCGGGCGAGTGCGTAGTACCCAGCGGATCATTCAATAATGAGATTGGTGTACCTCTAACAATTTTGCACGTCACGGAAAATACCCGTTTCTGCGTCGTCGAAATGGGAGCGCGTCACGATGGAGATATTGCAGCGCTCTGCGAGATAGCTAAGCCTCACATTGGAGTCGTGCTGGTTGTTGGATCTGCCCATATAGGGGAGTTTGGAAGTCGCGAGGCGATCGCCCGCACGAAGTCGGAATTGATCAATTCGCTCTCCGAGCATGGAGTCGCGATCTTGGGTTCCTATGATCCTTACACGCCGCACATGGGCGAGGGCAGCTCTCGCAGACGGATTACCTTTGGCGAGAAAAGTACCTGCGATGTACGGGCTGCAGATTTGGAATTTCGCGAGGGGCTAGCGCACTTTGATCTGGTGAGCGCATCTGGTCGATCTCCGGTTGCTCTGCGCCTCTTGGGTGCTCACCAAGTAGCCAATGCACTTGCCGCCGCTGCGGTTGGACTTGAGGTCGGCATCCCCATTGAATCTGTAGCTGCAGCACTCTCCACCGCCGAACCCTCTAGCAAGTGGCGTATGGAGCTCCATGATGTGGGCGAACTCCTTCTTATTAATGACTCATATAACGCTAATCCAGAGAGCGTCACCGCGGCGCTTCGAACCCTGGTCCTCTTGACCCAGGAACGGGGCGGATCCTCGTGGGCAATTTTGGGGAAGATGCACGAACTCGGCGCGTCCGAACGGGAAGAGCATCTTCGAATTGGCAGACTCGCCTCTGAATTGGGGGTCGATCACTTGGTATCTGTTGGGACTGATTTATACCTTGAGGGACTTCAGTTAGACCCTGGCGCCGGAGATGAGATGCTGACCCATTACTTCCTGACTCAGGAAGAGGCTCTAGATTTATTGAAGCATGTGCAACCGGGCGATGTTCTACTAGTGAAGGCCTCTCGGGCGGAGCATCTGGATGAACTCTCGGAGAAGTTGCTCGCGAATTGGCAGGTCACGGGCGAATGAAAGAGATTCTGCTCGCGGGCACGATTGCCACACTATTAAGTTTCTTCTTTACTCCACTCTTCATTCGTTACCTTGCGCGTCACGGCTACGGCCAGAATATTCGTGATGACGGTCCAACGACTCACCATGTAAAAAGAGGTACACCCACGATGGGTGGTGTCGTTCTGATCGCCGCGGCGATTATCGGCTATTTCGGCTCGCACCTTATTAATGGGGTTCGAGTAAGTATCTCTGCGCTTTTAGTTATTGGGCTCGTGCTCGGACTCGGCTTTGTTGGTCTGCTTGATGACTGGCTCAAAATTGTTAAGCAACGCTCCCTCGGACTACGCGCCAAGCAGAAATTGTTGGGACAGGCTTTAGTTGCTGGAGGATTCGCCTTTGCGGGATTGCATTTTAAAGATAGTTTTAAATTAACTCCGATCTCATTTCATTTATCCACGGTGCGCGATACATCGCTGGCACTTGGAACGGTCTTTGTAATTCTGTGGGTCGTTCTACTAGTTCTCGGGACAAGCAACGGCGTTAACTTAACTGATGGCCTCGATGGTTTGGCTAGCGGAACTTCGATCATGACGTTGCTTGCATTCGTGCTCATTGGGGTATGGGAATTTCGTCAGAGCTGCGGGCTGGGAAGTGCACAGGTCCTTGCCTCCAAGTGTTATCAAGTACGTGACCCGCTTGACCTAGCAGTTCTCGCCGCGGCCTTTGCAGGTTCATGCGCCGGCTTCTTATGGTGGAACACCTCGCCTGCTCGAATCTTTATGGGTGATGTTGGTTCACTAGCACTTGGTGGAGCGCTCGCTGGTTTGGCGATCACTTTGCGGATTGAGATGTTGTTAGCAGTTCTGGGCGGTCTCTTCGTCATCATCACGATGTCGGTGATTATCCAGACTCTCTATTTCAAAGCCTCAGGAGGCAAACGAGTCTTTCGCATGGCGCCACTGCAACATCACTTTGAATTACTGGGTTGGGCTGAGGTCACGATCGTGATTCGTTTCTGGATTATTGCCGGATTAAGCGTTGCGGCAGGACTCGGTCTCTTCTATGCACAGTGGGTGACCTCATAAATGAATTTCCTTGAAGAGCTTGCCACCCAGAAGATAGCCGTAGTTGGCGCTGGTGTAACAGGCTCTGCCGTCTTGGATTTTCTTGTGACCCGTGGAATGAGCCCAGACCTATTTGATGAGAAAGCCCCTAATGCGCTGCGTGCAGTGGAGAAGAGTTACGATCTGGCGATCATCTCTCCAGGATGGAGAACCGATCACCCCATCGTTGTAGGTCTACGAGATTCAGGTGCAACCCTCCTGAGTGAGATCGATTTCTCTTGGAAGGTGAAGGAAGTACTAGCTCCAGATCAGAAGTGGATTGCGTTAACCGGGACCAATGGCAAGACAACGACCATTCAGATGGTGCAATCAATATTTGATTACAGCGCTCATTCTGGAATTGCTTGCGGCAATGTTGGAGAGCCTGTTATTTCGGTTTTGGCCTCAGGGGAGCGTTATGACTTTCTGGCTTTAGAACTTTCATCATTCCAATTGGAGTGGAGCTCTCTACCTACCTATGAAGCGGTCGCTCTTCTTAATATCGCCCCAGATCACATTGATTGGCATGGCTCTTTCGATCAATATGCCTTGGCAAAGCTAAAACTTCTCTCGGCTAGTTCTGTTGCCATTATCAATGGGGAAGATAGTGAGAGCGTGCTCCGGTCCTCGGCATGGAACGGCCGCAAAATTTTCTATTACCTAGATACACCGCAACCGGGAGAGATCGGTTTAGTAGAAAATCTCTTGATCGATAGGGCATTTACATCTGACCCAACCATCGCGATTGATTTTGCCGAGCTTGCAGATATTCATCCGACCGTTCCTCACAATGTCGCCAACGCGATGGCCGCTGCTGGATTGGCACTTGCGATAGGAATTACGCATGAAGAGATAAGAGCTGGACTTAAGAATTTCACCTTGGATCGCCATCGCCTTGAACTTGTTCTCGAGCGTGATGGAATCGCCTGGGTTAATGACTCCAAGGCAACTAATCCTCATGCCGCCGCCGCTGCTCTGCTCTCGCATATCTCCTCGATCTGGATCGCAGGCGGTCTGGCCAAAGGCGCTGAGATGGGTCCACTTATTGAACGCTGTGCGCTCCGAATTAAGGCGGCAATCCTTATAGGACAAGATGCCCCCATTATCGCGACTGCGCTTTCAAAGCACGCACCCACCGTTCCATATTTCATCATGCCGTACTCGGGAGACTCCGAAGATCTCATGCGAGAAGTTGTTAAACAGGCGGCGGAGTTAGCGGTTTCGGGCGATACGGTTCTCCTCGCACCCGCCTGCGCATCGATGGATCAATTCCGTGACTACGCAGATCGCGGCGAGAAATTCGTGGCCATGGTTCGTGAGGTGGTGGGCCGATGAGCTCCAAACCAACCACGCGGCGCCAGAAATATTCCAATTATTTGCAACGTCCCGACGCTCCGTATTACATGATCCTTGGATCTCTCACCTTTCTCTCGGCGCTGGGCCTGGTCATGGTCCTATCGGCCTCCAGCGTAGTTTCGTTGCAGCAATCTGGTTCGACGTATTCAATATTCTTTAGGCAGTTAATATTCTTCGGAATTTCAATTCTGGCCATACTCCTTGTTTCAAATTGGAAGCCGAGAGTGTGGGAGGCGTTGACACGCTACTCGCTTATTCTCTCGTTTCTCGCGCTCTGTCTGCCTCTTGTCCCAGGAATCAAACTGACGGTAAATGGAAACACAAACTGGATCCATTTCGCTGGTTTTACTATGCAACCTTCAGAGTTCGCCAAGTTGGGTTTGATCTTGTGGTGCGCCGGCCAACTTCGTAAGTTTGATGAGACGGTCGCGGATCGATCTGCAATGCGCCATGTGGCCTTTGTGCTCTCCGGAACGATTCCGTTATTGATGTTGATCCTCAAAGGTGGAGATTTGGGAACAACTGTCATCATCCTCGGAATCGTCTCCATCATGCTCTTTGTTGGGGGCTTGCCGCTTCGTCACTTTATATTTATGGGTGTAGCCGCTATCGCTGGAGTTGTGGCACTTGTTGCCATTGCGCCATATCGCCTCCATCGATTCGCTGCCGTGCTCAATCCCTTTGCTCCATCTGTCTACAAACTTGCAGGCTGGCAGCCGGCTCACTCAGTTATGGGATTGGCGAGTGGAGGATTTTTTGGAGTAGGACTTGGAGCCAGCCGACAGAAGTGGGGAAATCTCTCAGAGGCCCACACTGATTTTATCTTTGCAGTGATTGGTGAAGAGCTCGGACTCCTTGGAACACTCGTCGTTCTTATTCTCTTCATCGCACTTATCTACGGGATCTTCCGCACCGCGATGCAGACTCGCGATCTCTTCTCTCGGTATGCCTGCGCTGGAATTGGTGCCTGGATGATGATGCAGGTAATTATTAATGTTGGCTCTGTTATCGGAGTGCTTCCTGTAGTAGGTGTTACCTTGCCATTCATAAGTTATGGTGGCTCCTCGCTGATCGCCAATTTCCTTGCAATTGGATTTGTATTAAATGTGTCACGCCGCGATCCGCGAGTTCGTGCGGCGATCGCAGCGCGCAAGCGAGTTTGATATGTCGCGAATAGTTCTTGCCGGTGCTGGAACCTCTGGTCATGTTGAGCCAGCTCTAGCCGTCGCCAACTGGCTCCGAGATCACAACCCAAATACCGAGTTTCTCTTCTTGGGAACCGCGGAAGGCGTAGAAGTGAAGTTGGTTCCGGCTGCACATTTCGATTTACATCTGATCGATAAAGCTCCCTTTCCACGTCGTATTAATCTGGGTTTGCTTCGCTGGCCGAGTCGCTTTCGCAAAACGTTGAAGCAGACAGAAGCGGCGATTCGAGGTGCAGATCTTGTAATTGGTTTTGGAGGATATGTTGCGGCCCCTGCATATTTGTCGGCCCGTCGCATGGGGATACCAATGATCGCCCACGAGGCGAATGCCAAGATGGGGCTGGCCAATAAATTGGCGGGTCGTTGTGGCGCAACTGTTCTGCGAGCTTTTGGGGCTGAGGATGCAGATCGAGTTGGAATCCCACTTCGCAGTTCGATCGTCGCCCTCTCTCAATTGGATGCGCATCAGAGAGCTGCTGCCAAAGAGAGAGCGCTTAAGGAATTGAAACTAGATCCGGCAGCGCCGACGATTCTCATTTTTGGTGGCTCACTGGGTTCGGTTAAATTTAATGAGGCTGTTGCCGTAGCTCGTAAAGAGATAACGAGCAAAGGTGCTCAAATTATTCATGCTGTTGGCGCCAAGAATGAGTTACCTCAAGCCCAAGCAGGTTACCTACCGCTGCATTACATCGACGATATGGCCGCAGCTTACGCTGCCAGCGACCTCGTCATCTCTCGAAGCGGAGCGGTGACCGTTGCTGAAACTGGGGTACTGGGTATCTACTCGTTATATATTCCGCTTCCGATTGGAAATGGCGAACAGATTGAAAATGCCCGTGAAGTTGTTGCACGTGGTGGCGGCGAGATATTGAAGAATGAGGAATTTACTGGCTCTTGGTTAATCTCTAACGTTGCTCGCCTCCTTGAGGCGGCGAAAGCACGACGTGAATCAGGGGAGCGGATTGACTTCCCTCTCAACGCGAGTGATGCGATCGGTCTGCGATCTCTGAAAGTATTAGCCCATGAGTAGCCTGGAGCAATTAGCCGATAAGAAGATTCACTTCGTTGGTATTGGCGGAGCTGGAATGTCTGGGATCGCGCGGATCATGCTCTCTGAGGGATTTGCAGTAAGTGGCAGCGATGTAAAGCAGAGTTCCATCACCGATGCACTCGCGACGCTAGGAGCCACAATATTTATAGGTCACTCCGCGGAGAATGTGGCGAACGCCGATCTCCTCATCACATCAGGCGCCATTTCTGACTCCAACCCTGAAGTGGTCGCAGCGCAGGCGCGAGGTTTGCAGATATTGACCAGAGCCGAGGCTCTCGCAGCCCTGATGGAGGGCAAGCGTTCGATTGCCGTGGCAGGAACTCACGGTAAGACAACAACTACATCTATGTTGACGGTCGCTTTGCAGGGCGCTGGACTCGATCCATCCTTTGCCATTGGGGGATTGATTAATAGCTCAGGAGTGAATGCTCACTTAGGCAGCGGGGATATATTTGTTGCAGAAGCAGATGAGTCAGATGGTTCATTCACCGCATATCATCCACTCGGCGCAATCATCACCAATTTAGAGCTAGATCACGTTGATCACTTTGCGACGCTGGAAGACCTGTTCGCAATCTTCGTGGAGTTTATAAATACCATTCAAAGTGGGGGATTTGTTGTTGCGTGCATTGATGACCCCGGAGTGCGTAAACTTTTCACTCGAGTGGAGCGAAACGACATAACCCTCATTACATATGGCACAACGGAAGCCAACTTCTCTCTCTCCAGAATTGCCTTAGAGCCTGCCGCCTCATTTGCAAGAATCTCGAAGAATGGCAAGGTGCTCCCCGAACTGCATTTGACGATCCCCGGAATGCACAATGTGCTCAATGCGACAGCAGCGTTAGCTGTGGCCGATCGACTTGGAGCGAACATCCCTGATGTGCTTTCGGGACTTGAATCATTTAGTGGATCACGTCGACGCTTTGAGCATAAGGGAAAGGTTCATGGGATCGAAGTTATCGATGATTACGGTCATCATCCGACAGAGTTGCGAGTGACCCTCGAAACGGCAAAAGCATATGCAGCGCCAGGTCGAGTCTTAGTTGTATTCCAACCCCACCGCTTCTCTCGTACACAAGCATTCGCGAGTGATTTCGCGATTGCGCTTGATATAGCGGATCAAGCGCTGGTTCTTGAGGTTTACCCAGCGAGTGAGCGGCCAATTCCAGGCGTTACCTCACAACTCATTACCCGCGCATCATCATCCGGGAAGATGAGCTATATCCCTTCGATGCTGGATGCCGTAAGTACCATCATTGAAGTCGCGGAACCTGGTGATGTGATTATGACCCTTGGCGCAGGAGACGTTAATTCTCTGGCCCCCGTAATCCTCCAAGCTCTTGAAGAGAGATATGCGTAAACGTCGCTTTCGCAATGCACCGGGAATCTTTCTCGTTGTGTTGCTGATTGGCCTATTGGGGTATCTCTTGGGTTGGTCGAAATTCTTAGAGATCAGAACCATCGAAATCTCGGCAGCGGGAAATGAATCGATAGTGACGCCACTTATAGTTCCAAAAGATTTGCGCGTGGGACTTCCCATGGCTCGGTTAAGTACACCGCGAATTACCTACGATCTTGCCTCGCAGACCTGGATCAATAAGATTTCGATTCAGAAACGCTGGCTGGCACATGATGTAAAAATCGTGATAACCGAAAGACGTGCGGTTGCGCGTTATGTAGATAGCAATGGAGTTATTGAATATTTTGATCCAGAAGGAAACAATTTCACATCACCCAATCCACCTGCTGGAATTCCAACTATTGATTTTGGTAGTCAGAGTTCAGCATCGCGAAGCGCGGTAGCCACATTTTTGGCGCAGACACCCAACGACATAACCGCCAAGATGTCGAGCCTCGCAGTTGATGAGCAGAACCAAATCACTCTCACGACCGAGTTGCCGGGTTACAAGGAGCTGACTATCGCTTGGGGCGGCGTCGATCAACTATCGCTTAAAGTAAAGGTTTTACGCCAACTTTTGACCTTGCCTGAGAACAAGAAAATTGTAAATGTGGATCTAACTAATCCGCTAACACCTGTTGTTAAGTAACACCCTCAACATCTCATTGAGAGATTGCTCGCCGTAGATTCGTGTCGGTATTTGATTGGCTCTGCCGCGAACCCTACTTTTGCGCACAAGAGAAGTTGGCAGCGCTTTAAGTCTAAACTCGAGATTTAGAGTCTTAGGAGAGGTATACCGTGGCGACACCGCAGAATTATTTAGCCGTTATCAAAGTTGTTGGCATTGGCGGCGGAGGAGTTAATGCCGTTAATCGAATGATTGAAGCGGGCCTTAAAGGTGTTGAATTTATCGCCATCAATACAGATGCTCAGCAACTCATCATGAGTGATGCGGATGTAAAACTTGATATCGGTCGCAAATCGACGCGTGGTCTCGGTGCAGGTGCGGCGCCTGAAGTTGGGCGTCAAGCTGCGCTTGATCACATCGAAGAGATTGAAGAAGTATTACGCGGAGCCGATATGGTCTTTGTTACCGCGGGCGAAGGTGGAGGTACTGGAACCGGTGGTGCACCGATCGTGGCAAAAGTTGCTAAAGATTTAGGAGCGCTCACCGTTGGCGTTGTTACCAAGCCATTCTCATTCGAGGCGAAGCATCGCACCATTCAGGCAGAGGAAGGCATTGAACTTCTTCGCGCAGAAGTTGACACTTTAATTGTTATCCCTAATGACAGGCTGCTCGCTATCTCCGATAGATCTATAACCGCGGTTGAAGCATTTAGAAGCGCCGATCAAGTCCTTCTCTCTGGTGTACAAGGAATTACCGATCTCATAACAACTCCAGGCTTAATCAATCTCGACTTCGCTGATGTTAAGAGCGTCATGCAGGGTGCCGGTTCTGCGCTCATGGGCATTGGATCTGCTCGCGGAGAGGCCCGAGCAACTCGAGCTGCTGAATTGGCTATTGCAAGTCCACTCTTAGAGGCATCCATCGATGGTGCTCGCGGCGTACTGCTATCAATCGCCGGTGGTTCAGATTTGGGTCTCTTTGAATTAAGTGAGGCTGCTGAGTTGGTTGCTAAATCAGCTCATCCAGAGGCCAACATCATCTTTGGAACCGTTATCGATGATGCTCTCGGCGACGAAGTTCGAATCACTGTCATAGCGGCCGGCTTTGATGGTGGCGCACCGAAGCGTGCTCCTATGCCAACAATTAGTACCGCCTCTCTCACAGGCCAGGCTGATCCCATCGCCGCTAATGATCCGATTGCAGTAGCGATGGATTTAGGAAGCGTGGAAGATACCGCCGAGATTCCTGTCGCAGCCTCTCCTCGCCGTCGAGTAACTTTCGAAGATCTAGTAAGCGAGGACGAGATAGACGTTCCTGACTTTATGAAGTAAATGTCTCGAACACTCTTTACCTCGCGGGATGGAGGCGACCTCAAGGTTGCCTTACTTCGCGAGCAGTTGCGGAAGATGCTCTCACTCGATCAGTTACATTTCATGCGCCAGACCCACAGTGACATCGTCTGCGTTGTTGGAGCTGAAGGATCAGATTTTGAAGCGGATGCACTCATCACTTCTGATAAAGGAGTTGGTTTGGCTGCGTTGGCAGCAGATTGCATGCCCATCACTTTCTCATCTGCCAATGTCGTGGGAGTTGCGCATGTTGGAAGGCTTGGCTTAGTCAAAGGGATCGCTCCGAAGACCGTAGCAAAGATGCGTGAGTTAGGTGCGACTGAAATCGTGGCAACCGTCGGCCCCAGCATCTGCGGTAAATGCTATGAGGTCTCCGTTGAGATGTATCGAGAGATTTCTTCGCAGATTCCGGCGGCCGCTACTTCTCAAGAGTCTCATTGCTTGGATTTGCAAAGCGGCGTTAGATCTCAATTGGAAGGCCTCGGTGTTTCTGTTGTCGATGTAGGGCTATGTACCCTAGAACGGCCCGAATACTTTTCATATCGCGGCGGGGATATTACTGAGCGCCAAGCGGGAATAATCTCGCTATGAGCCGTAAAGAGGAGCTAGCTCATCATCTGGGCGAAATCCAAGAGCGAATCCGTGCTACTGCTGAGAGAGCAGGCCGAGTACCTTCAGAGATCTCACTCATCGTTGTGACCAAAACTTTCCCCATCTCGGATGCCGAAATTCTCTATGAATTGGGGGTGCGTGAGATGGGAGAGAATCGCGATGAGGAAGGCGCTCTAAAATCTGAGCAACTCCCTCTCGATGTGAAGTGGCATTTTCAGGGGCAGGTGCAGGGGCGCAAGATCAAATCGATCTCAAGCTGGGCAGATGCGGTTCACTCGCTTGATTCGACCTCGCATGCGCAGAAGTTCGACACGGAGAACGAAAATAAGGTCAAAGAATTTTTCATTCAAGTAAACCTTGAACCAGAGCGCCAGGATCGCGGCGGGGTAGCGCCTTCAGAGCTCCCCTCTTTCGCACAATTTCTTAGAGAGCAGACCCATCTCAACGTAGCAGGCTTGATGACGGTGGCACCTGTGACCAGGGTCTCTGGCGATGCATTTAATGATTTACGGGCGCTCCAACCTGAGCTGTTAAATATCTATCCCTCGGCGAAGTCGCTTTCCATGGGGATGAGTGGTGACTTTGAGGCGGCGATCATCGCTGGTGCGACACATCTACGGATAGGCAGTTCAATCCTCGGTTCTCGTGAACTTCACGCCTAAAATTGTTCTATGGCTAATGTATTTAAGAAGGCGGCAAATTACCTCGGATTAGTCGATGAAGAGGAAGAGCAACAGGCGTTCACCCCTGTCGAAAATCCACAACGGAGTGTGCGCTCGGTCAACCAGAGCCCTCGCCCAACATTCAACCCAATTCCGACACCGGCTCGCAGCGTGGCCGCTAGCGCACCTGCCCCAACTTTCGCCCCTGTTCAAGAGGCCCTTCCCATCATGGACCAAATCTTTACGATTCATCCCCGTTTCTATAACGAGGCGCGTACCGTGGGTGAGCGCTATCGCCAGGGTCAACCTGTGCTCATGAACCTCTCCGATATGGATGAATCTGAACGCAAGCGTCTCGTTGATTTTGCTTCAGGCTTAGTCTTTGGATTACATGGAAGCATCGAGCGCGTGACATCTAAAGTCTTCTTGCTAACCCCTGCAAATGTTCGTGTCAGCACTGAGAACAAGACTGCAGCGGCAGAAGCCAGCTTCTTTAACCAGAGCTGACTTCATCTCTCTACAGTAGGAGTCATTCAATGAGCGCTATCGGATCGATACTCGTCTTTGTTCTCAATTTATTTATTCTCTCGCTCTTTGCACGAGTAGTTCTGGACTTAGTCCGCACTTTCTCTCCTGGATGGCGTCCTCAAGGAATAGTTCTTGCCATCGCAGAATTGGTCTACGCAGTTACAGATCCAGTAACTCGTTTTGCGCGTAGGTTCATTCCGCCATTACGCCTTGGATCCGTGGCACTTGATATCTCATTCTTACTGATCTTCTTTATCACTGAGATATTAATTTCTTTCGCCCATAGAATTCACTAAAGCGCTACTTCGATCAGGCCTTAGTAAGCGCTAAGGCAAGACCAATCTCAGTTTCGAAGTTGGTGAGTGACTCGTCCTGAGTGATCGTGAGAGCTAGAACCTCATCGGCGATTTGTGCCTCATAGTGATCTATAGCAGCAGCAACCTCCGCGGAAGAGTTCCAACGGACATGAATCCGATCGCTAATATCAAATCCTGAATTCTTTCGTTGCTCCTGGATGGTGCGGATTACTTCGCGCATCAGCCCGGCTTGTAGCAAAGCCGGTGTCAGAGTCAGATCCAGAGCGACGCTCTCTCCGGCATGGCTCGCAACCGACCATCCCTCTTTGGGGGTTTCGGTAATGACTAAGTCATCTGCGGTAAGTACTGCGCTCTTATCTCCATAAGTAATCGTGTAACTACCGTCGCGACGGAGCTCTGTGACTAGTTTCGCGGCATCACTTGCGGAGATGGCAGCGGCGATCGCCTGTACATCTGCTCCATACCGAGCACCGATGGAGCGGAAATTTGCCTTGAGAGAGATGCTGACGAGGCCTTCACTCTCTTCAGAGAGTAGATCGATGCGCAGAACATTGAGTTCATCTTGGATATGTTCGCGAATCTCTTGATCCATCTGAGCCCAACCCGAGGCAGCTACGAGAGCGCGTCCGAGGGGTTGGCGAATCTTTAGCTTTGATTCGGCGCGCGCGGCCCGGCCTAGCTCCACCAAGCGGCGGGAGAGTGCAACGGAGTTTGAGAGTGCGGTATCGATCGCAGAATCCTGTGCAACAGGGAATGAAGATAGATGGACTGATTGAGTTGCGCTTGGATCACCAACTCTAATCAGGGTCTGCCAGACATGTTCGGTAATGAAAGGCACCATGGGTGACATGAGTTGTGTCAAAGTCTTGAGGCAGGTGAAGAGGGTTTGCAAGGCGTGGGTGTCGCCATCCCAAAAACGTCGACGTGATCTGCGAACGTACCAATTGGAGAGATCGTCGATAAATGTTGCAAGAAGTCGACCTACTTCTTGAGAATCAAATGCAGTGAAAGCTGCATCAACCTCTGAGATGAGCGTGTTGAGTTCGGAGATGATCCAGCGATCCATCGTGACGGTGGAGGCAGGCGCATCCAATGAGATTTCAAAATTGGCAGCATGTGCATAAAGGCTAAAGAAGGAGACGGTGTTCCAATAAGTAAGCAGTGTCTTCCTAACAACATCGGAGAGGGCATCGTGTCCTACACGCCTGGCGCTCCACGGTGAACCTGCAGCAAGCATGTACCAGCGCACCGCATCTGCACCGTGTTGATCCATCAAAGGAATTGGCTGCAAGACATTGCCTAGATGCTTGCTCATCTTGCGACCATCTTTATCGAGGATATGGCCCAAGCAGAGAACAGTTTTGTATGACGACTCATCAAAGACCAAAGTGCCGATCGTCATCAATGTGTAGAACCAACCTCGGGTTTGATCAATAGCTTCACAGATGAAATCTGCAGGATAAGCCTGCTCTAGCGCTTGTGCCGATCCCTCTTTATGTGGGTAACCCCACTGTGCAAATGGCATTGCGCCAGAGTCATACCAGCAATCGATTACCTCACTCACGCGAGTCATGGTTTGAGAACATTCTGGGCAAGCGAAAGTGATGTCATCTACAAAGGGGCGATGCGGATCGGTCGCGGTAACATCTTTTCCAGAGAGCTGTGAAAGTTCTGCCAATGAACCTACGCAATGGAGATGATTTTCTGGGCAGCGCCAGAGCGGTAGAGGTGTTCCCCAATATCGATTGCGCGAGATAGCCCAGTCAATATTGTTCTCCAGCCAATCGCCATAGCGACCGGTCTTGATGGTCTCTGGGTGCCAATCGGTCTTGGCATTTTGAGCAAGTAATTGCTCTTTAATTGCGGTGGTACGGATATACCAGGATGGTTGCGCGTAATACATAAGTGGGGTGTGGCAGCGCCAGCAGTGTGGGTAGGAGTGTTCAAATTGAAGTTGGCGGAATAAGACGCCGCGAGATTTGAGTTCGCGCACCAGAGTTTTATCGGCCTCTTTGAAGAAGACCCCTCCAACTAACGGAACTTCTGGCAAAAAGGTTCCATCGGGCGCCATGGGATTTACTACTGGTAGCCCGTAACGGCGACAGACCAAGAGATCATCGGCGCCAAATGCAGGGGATTGGTGAACTAATCCAGTTCCATCTTCAATCGTCACATAATCTGCCAGAACGATGAAATGTGAATCCGGAATCTCAATGAGATCAAGTGGACGTTGATATGTGATCTTCTCAAGTTCAGAACCTTGGAAGGTCGCAATAACTTTTCGATCTTCACCTAAGACGTGAGCCAAGTTAGTAGCGATTACTAATCTTTCAACACCTTCACCGTTAGGTATCTCGCAGACTTGGTATTCAACTTTTGGATTGACCGCGATTGCAGTATTGGAGACGAGAGTCCAAGGCGTAGTCGTCCAGACAAGGAACGAGGCGCTCAACTCAGCAATAACTCCTGAGGTTGCTGGAAAACGAATGTAGACCGACGGATCTGTAACAGTCTCATATCCCTGGGCTAACTCGTGATCAGATAATCCGGTTCCGCAACGAGGGCAGTAGGGAGCCACGCGATGGTCTTGAACGAGAAGGCCCTTCTTCCAGATCTGTTGTAGTGACCACCAGACGCTTTCAACGTATTCAGGCGACATGGTCCAGTACGCCTCATCAAAATCAACCCAAAATCCCATGCGACGTGTCATTGAGGTGAACTCGTCGACATGGCGTTGTACCGACTCGCGACATTTTTCGTTGAAGGCGGCGATTCCATATTTTTCGATGTCGCCCTTTCCGGAGAAGCCAAGCTCCTTCTCAACCGCAATCTCAACGGGTAGACCATGACAATCCCATCCAGCTTTACGGATAACCTGCTTGCCCTTCATGGTCTGATAGCGGGGAAAGAGATCCTTAAAGACGCGAGCCTCGATGTGGTGGGTACCTGGGGAGCCATTGGCGGTAGGTGGTCCTTCATAAAAGGTCCAACTCGGGGCTCCATCGCGGGCAGAGACGCTCTTGGCGAAGATATCTTGCTCTTCCCAGAAGGCGAGAATTTGATGCTCGGTTGCTGGGAGGTCGATCTGGGCTGGCAGGCTCCTGAAAGTGTGAGACCCTGGCGACGCCATCTCGTACCCTCGCAATCAACTCTCGGAACTGGCCAATCTGCGAAGATTGAGCGCATAGTTCAGGTGAAAGCGTGAGTCTAGCGCGGCGAAGTTGGTAATTCCTCGCTCTTCGCTCTAGCCTTCTCGCTCGCGGGTAACTCGGCAGGTGGCCACTCCACCCCCGTCTGAGTGCAGAGCCTGAACTTAAGATGTGAACTGATGATTGAGAAGTGGCGATTGATATGACACCTACGGCTAAGAAGGCTCCCGTCAAAAAGGCTGCTCTATCGAGCAAGGCTGTCTCAAGCAAGAGCACCACTAAAAAAGATTCCCAGCAAAAAATCGCCGCTTCCAAGAGCACGGTTAAAAAGGCTCCACCTGCTAAAAAGCCAGTGGAGAAGAAACTAGCGGCAAAGAAAGCAGTGAAGACCGTGCCAGCAAAGAAAGCCCCAGCAACTCCCGCGAAGAAGGCCGCACCTGCAAAGAAGGTAGCGACACGTTCTCCAAATATTGTTAAACCAACTCTGGCAAAGAAAGCTCCGGCTAAGAAAGTTCCTGCCAAGCCATTTCCAGCGAAATTGCAGAGCACAACAACTGGTGACTCCACAACTATTACCGTGACACCGCGCGAAGTCAACGCTGGTCCTGAGGTGGTCATTGAGGAACGCCGTTTGGTGATGACTCCTCCTCCACGACCTGTAAAGAGCAGAAAAAGTAAGCACACCCTTAAGCCCATCAAAGGCGCACCAGCTCCACTTGTTGTCAATGAAAATGAAAATCCATGGACCGCTGCTGAACTCAAGGCTATGCGCTCTGAACTTGCTAAAGAGCTAGTTCGTTTGCGATCAGAGCTAAGTGAAGCTGAAGGCGAGATGGAAGATTTGATCTCCGCTGCAGGTGTTGGAGCTGGAGATGATCAGGCAGATGCTGGCACCAAGACTTTCGAGCGTGAGCATGAGATGTCACTCGTTTACAACGCCCGCGACATGGTTTTGCAGACAGAGCGAGCCATTGAGCGTATCGATAATAAAACGTATGGGCGATGCGAAGAGTGTGGCAACGCCATTGGTAAGGCGCGCTTACAAGTATTTCCTCGTGCAACACTATGCATGGTCTGCAAGCAGAAAGAGGAACGACGCTGATTAATTCAGCACCTCAACGCACTGCAGTTAAATCTCTCCTCATCGTTGCCGTTTTAGTAATTGCACTAGATAGCGCTACTAAAACCTGGGCGCTTCATTCGCTTTCGAGTAATCCAAGGAAGATCATCGGGTCATTCTTGGAGTTTCAGCTCACCTCCAACACGGGAGCTGCCTTTAGCTTGGCACAGAGTGCGACCATCTTTCTCTCGCTGCTCTCATTTCTAGCGATACTTGCAATCGCTATCTTTGCCAGGTCCATAACCTCGCGGCCTTGGGGAATTGCACTTGGCTTTCTTCTCGGGGGCATCTGCGGCAATCTTTACGACAGAACCTTCCGTCCGCCCTATTTATTTCATGGAGCGGTCGTCGATTGGCTCCGTCTACCACATTGGCCGGTATTTAATCTGGCCGATACCTCTATTGTTATCTCTGCGATAACTATTGCAATTCTGCTTGTTAACGATGTGAAACCGAGGTCCCGTCATGACGTTCCCTGAACGTGAGTTAAAGGTGATTTCGATTCCTGAAGGATTGGATCAAGAGCGGGTCGACGCGGCGTTAGCCCGCATGCTAGGACTATCTCGTTCGGCAGTCGTTTCTCTCATTGAGAGCGAAGAGATCTTTCGCAATGGCAAAGCTGTGACCAAATCAGACAAAGTTTCAACGGCAGATGTTCTTGAAGTCCTGATGCCACCTGCCAAGAGTGCTCCACAATTAACCCCAACTCCCGTGCCCGGACTTGAAGTTGTATATAACGATGATCATGTCATCGTCATTAATAAGCCAGCCGGAGTTGCGGCACATCCAAGCCCAGGTTGGCAGGGTCCAACCGTTATCGGTGCGGTAATCGCTGCTGGATATAACGTCTCAACAAGTGGCGCCGCTGAACGACAAGGAATCGTTCATCGCCTTGATGTTGGTACGACAGGACTCATGGTTATCGCAAAGGACGAAGCCTCGTACTCTGGGCTTAAAGATCAATTTAGAGATCGCACAGTTACCAAGGTTTATCACGCCATGGTTCAGGGGCATATGGATCCTTCGCAGGGGACCATTGATGCTCCCATAGATCGACACCCACGGGAGGATTACCGCTTCGCTGTTGTAGCCGATGGGAAACCATCCATCACCCACTACACCTCACTGGAACTCTTTCCCGCTGTCTCACTTCTCGAGATCGAACTCGAGACGGGCAGAACCCACCAAATTCGGGTCCACTTCGCCGCCCTTCATCATCCCCTTGTTGGGGATCTCACATACGGCGCAGATCACACTATTGCCGACCGTTTAAATATTCATCGTCCGTGGTTACACGCTCGCGAACTCAAATTTACCCACCCGATTTCGGGGGAGTACCTCACTTTTGCCTCCGAATACCCCGAAGACCTGACACGCTCACTCAACGCGCTTGAGCAAAATAGCCGTCAGAATTAGCCACAGTAGTAATCTCGCTAACCGTGTCGCAGAATTCCAGTTTCGTCCATCTCCACGTCCACACCGAATATTCGATGCTGGACGGTGCGGCGCGCGTTGAGGAACTGGTTAAAGAAGTTGCCCGCCAAGAGATGCCGGCTATCGCGATTACCGATCATGGAAATGTATTTGGGGCCTTTGAATTTAATAAGCAGGCGCGCAAGGCCGGCGTAAAACCGATTATCGGTATCGAGGCTTATGTCGCCCCCGAGAGCAGATTCGATAAGAAGCGGGTCCAATGGGCTCAAGGTGGCGAAGATGATGTCTCTGGCGGTGGCGCATACACCCACATGACCATCCTTGCCGAGAACAACGAGGGACTAGGGAATCTCTTTAAGCTCTCCTCACTCGCTTCACTTGAGGGTTTCTATTACAAGCCTCGAATGGATCGTGAACTTCTTTCAAAGTACTCAAAAGGATTGATCGCAACGACGGGCTGTCCTGGTGGAGAGATTCAAACCAAATTACGCATGGGTGCTTATAAAGATGCGATGAAGGCGGCGAGCGATCTGCGCGACATCTTTGGGGCGGAAAACTTTTTCCTGGAGATCATGGATCACGGAATTGATGTAGAAAATCGCGTCAAGAAAGATCTGCTTAAGTTAGGTAAAGAGTTGGGGTTGCCTCTGCTCGCGACGAACGATCTGCACTACACCAAGCATGAAGATGCTGGAGCGCACGAGGCGCTGCTCTGCGTGCAATCGGGATCCACCATTGCAGATCCCAAGAGATTCAAATTTGATAATGACGAGTTCTACCTCAAGAGCGCATCTGAAATGCGCAAACTTTTCAGTGACTTTCCTGATGCGTGTGATAACACCCTGCTGATTGCCGAGCGATGCAATGTAACGTTGCGCGAAGGTGAGAACTTATTGCCGCAATTTGAAGTTCCTGAAGGCGAGAGCGAAGACTCGTGGTTGACCAAACTAGCGAATCAAGGACTCGCAGAACGATTGCAGGGCCAGATTCCAGCCGCGTATCAGGAGCGCCTGGATTATGAACTCGGCGTCATGATCAAGATGGGCTTCCCCGGCTACTTCCTCGTTGTCTCTGACCTTTGCGCGCACGCTCGCGAGGTAGGAATTCGAGTTGGCCCTGGTCGTGGTTCTGCCGCAGGATCGCTCGTCTCATACGCCCTAGGTATCACCGCGCTAGATCCCATCAAGCATGGACTCTTGTTCGAGCGATTCCTCAATCCAGAACGTATCTCGATGCCAGATATTGATCTGGATTTCGATGAAAGAAGACGTTCTGAGATGATCGCCTACGCCACCGACAAGTACGGTGAAGATCGCGTGGCTCAAATCATCACATATAGCAACATTAAATCTAAGCAAGCGCTGAAAGATGCCACTCGTGTATTGGGTTATCCGTATGCAATCGGAGACAAAATTACTAAGGCGCTACCTCCGACAATTATGGGTAAGGACATCACCCTCTCGGGAGTATTTGATCCAAAGAATGATCGTTATGGCGAGGCTGGTGAGTTTCGATCGGTCTATGAGACCGACGCCGATGCTAAACGTATTGTCGATACCGCGCGAGGCCTGGAAGGCCTCAAGCGTCAATGGGGAGTGCATGCCGCTGGCGTGATCTTGAGTAAAGAGCCGCTGCTTGAAGTTATTCCAATCCATCGTCGCGAATCTGATGGAGCGATCATCACTCAATTTGATATGGGAGCCTGCGAGGCGACTGGGCTACTCAAGATGGATTTCTTGGGGCTGCGCAATCTCTCGGTCCTCGACGATTGCCTCCTCAACATCCAACGCAATCAAGGCATCACTGTAAATCTGGAAGAGCTCACTCTCGATGATCCAAAGACATTTGATCTCTTGGGTAAGGGGGAGACGCTCGGCGTTTTCCAGCTCGATGGTGGACCGATGCGCGCACTTTTGAGGCAGATGTCGCCAGATTCATTTGAAGATATCTCCGCTGTGATCGCGCTCTATCGACCAGGTCCTATGGGCGTAAACGCGCATACCGACTACGCCGATCGCAAGAATCGTCGTAAACCGGTTGAACCAATTCATGAAGAGTTGTCAGAGCCGCTCGCTGAAATATTGGGCGATACATATGGCTTGATCGTTTATCAAGAGCAGGTTATGGCCATTGCGCAGAAGGTGGCGGGATTCTCTCTGGGTCGCGCAGATCTATTACGCAAGGCGATGGGTAAGAAGAACAAAGAGATTCTTGATAAAGAGTATGTGAACTTTGAAGCAGGAATGGTTGCTGGTGGTTTTGGCAAAGCGGCTATCAAAAAGCTGTGGGATACCCTGATTCCGTTCTCTGATTACGCTTTCAACCGAGCGCACTCTGCCGGATATGGGTTGGTCTCATACTGGACCGCTTACCTGAAGGCGAACTATCCAACCGAATATATGGCAGCGCTCTTGACCAGCGTGCGTGATGATAAAGATAAGAGCGCGCTCTATCTCAATGAATGTCGACGCATGGGCATCAAAGTCTTGCCACCTGATGTCAATGAATCTGCTTCGGATTACACACCTCTAGGTAGCGATATTCGTTTTGGGTTGACGGCGATTCGAAATGTTGGTGAGAACGTGGTCAGCTCCATCGTGGCCAACCGCCAGAGTAAAGGTCGCTTCACCTCCTTCGGAGATTTCTTGGCCAAAGTCGATCAACAGGTCTGCAATAAGAAGACAATCGAATCACTTATCAAGGCTGGCGCCTTTGATTCATTGGGAGCGTCGCGTCGCGGTTTGATGATGGTCTATCTCGAGGCGATTGACTCTGTCAGCGAAGCTAAGCGAGCAGAAGCGATTGGCCAATTTGATCTCTTTGGTGCAACTGATGAGAGCACATCAGCAGGTGTCACGGGTGTTGAACTCGATATACCGACCGAAGAGTGGGAGAAGAGCCTGCTACTCAGTTACGA
>DAIOGE010000002.1:3617-5014 GCA_036745375.1 Candidatus Nanopelagicaceae bacterium | reverse complement strand
GGTCACGGCTACTCGCGCCACGCTTTAGAATGAGCCAGTGAATTCTCCCGCCGATATTCCACTTATTGACCTTCGTGGTCAGAGACTTTCGCGGGCGCAATATAAGCGAGCGATCCCAAGAGCGGCGATGGATGTTGCCCACGCGATGATCGCCATCGAGCCGATTCTGGAACGCGTCAAGAGCGGCAATGAGGCAACACTTAAAGAGCTAGCCGCAGAATTCGATGGCGTCCGTCCTGAACATATACGAGTACCACAATCTGTTATTGACCAAGCACTCGCTGATTTAGATCCGGATGTACGAATCGCGCTTGAAACCTCGATTGCACGTGTTCGCAAGGTGCATGAAAGCCAGGCTCGTCAAAGCCAGACTACTGAAGTCGTCAGCGGCGCACAGGTCACAATGAGATGGATCCCGGTTGATCGTGTAGGACTTTATGTCCCGGGCGGAATTGCGGTCTATCCAAGTTCGGTGATGATGAATGTAGTTCCAGCACAAATTGCTCAGGTTCCAAGCATCGCAGTGGCCTCGCCACCGCAACGCGAGTTCGGCGGATACCCTCACCCCACCATTTTGGCCACCTGCGCACTTCTTGGAGTTTATGAGGTCTACGCCATCGGGGGAGCACAAGCTGTAGCCGCATTTGCATATGGCGTTGAAGGTCTCTGCGAACCAGTAGATCTCGTAACTGGTCCTGGAAATATTTATGTTGCCGCAGCTAAACGGGCACTACGCGGACTGATCGCGATTGACTCTGAGGCAGGTCCAACAGAAATTGGAATCTTGGCAGATAGTTCGGCGCTGGCAAGTGATGTTGCCGCTGATCTCATCAGCCAGGCGGAGCACGATGTCAACGCAGCAGCAGTCCTTGTAACTACCTCGCCACAACTTGCCGATGAAGTGCGGCGCGAACTTGTAGAGCGCGTAGCAAAGACTCGTCACTCCGAAAGAATTAGTGCCGCTTTAAGTGGAGTCCAATCCGCGATTGTTTTGGTTGACTCTATCGAACAAGGCATTGATGTCGTGAATGGCTACGCAGCCGAACATTTGGAATTGCATGTTAAAGATCTTGAAGCTGTATCTGCCGCGATTCGCAATGCTGGAGCGGTCTTCGTTGGGCGTTATGCACCGGTCTCACTTGGAGATTACTCGGCTGGGTCTAATCACGTCCTTCCAACGGGGGGATGCGCCTGTCACTCAAGTGGTCTCTCAGTACAAACTTTTCTTAAAGGCGTTAACTTCATTGAATACGATGAAGCAGCATTTACAGATATCGCTGCAACGGTGATCACATTGGCGAACGCTGAAGATCTACCGGCTCACGGTGAGGCGATCAGCGCACGATTTGAGGAGAGCAACTGATGGTGCAGTCCCAGTGGCCTTATTGGCTTCCACT
>DAIOGE010000002.1:0-3517 GCA_036745375.1 Candidatus Nanopelagicaceae bacterium | reverse complement strand
CTAAAGCGAAGAAGTTGATCCGCGAAAAATCTCCTCATTTAGTTTTTGTGACAACTCCTAATAACCCATCTGGAACTTCAACCCCCATCGCAGATCTCAAGGAGCTCGCTGAGGCGACTGGATCAGTTGGAGGACTACTGGTTGTCGATGAAGCCTATGCAGAGTTCTCTTCGGAGCCATCCGCGGTTACCTTATTAGCCGACTTCCCTCATGTGGTTGTGGTTCGCACTATGAGCAAGGCATTCGCCTTTGCCGGAGCGCGCACCGGTTACTTGGTTGCTAAGCCTGCAGTGATTGCGGCATCACTTGTTACCAGACTGCCTTACCACCTCAGTTCACTGACCCAAGCTGCGGCAGAGACCGCTCTTGAATTCACTCCTGCGATGCAGGCGGAGATTCAAGTGTTGATCTCTGAGCGCGAGCGCGTTGCTGCCGCTCTCACTGAAGTTGGATTTAGAGTGGTTCCAAGTTCAGCAAACTTCTTACTCTTTAGTGGTTTCAAAGGCGAGCCGAGCGCGATCTGGCAGGCCTTCTTGGATCGAGGAGTGTTGATTCGGGATATCGGACTCCGCGGATTCCTGCGGGTTTCAATCGGGACTCCAGCAGAAAATGAGCAATTTATCGCGGCCCTGCGCGAAATTGCGGAATAATTCCCCATCTAACGAAGGATGAATCTCATGAGCGCACCACGCACTGCAACAGTTGCACGCAAGACCAAGGAATCAGATGTCTTTGTGCAACTCAATCTCGATGGTACCGGCGCTATCGATATTCAAACCGGAGTTCCATTCTTTGAACACATGCTCTCGCAACTCGGCAAGCATGCGGGATTCGATCTCACTGTTAAGACGACCGGCGACGTTGATGTGGATTCACATCACACAGTTGAAGATACCTCGCTCGCTTTTGGGCAAGCGCTTCGAGAGGCGCTAGGGGATAAGGCTGGTATTCGGCGCTTTGGTGATGCGATGGTTCCGCTTGACGAGGTTCTGGTTCAGGCAGCAGTTGACCTATCTGGCCGTCCATATTTGGTGCATCGCCAACCCGAGATCGTTGAACTCATCGGGACTTTTGATACCACCTTGGGGCGCCATATCTGGGAGTCGATTGTCGCTGAGGCTCGCATTGCTCTACATATCCGAGTTCTTGAAGGTCGCAATGCGCATCACGTCTTTGAGGCGCAGTTCAAAGCCGTTGCACGGGCGTTGCGCGATGCAGTTGCCATCGATGGCCGCGTTGCTGGGATCCCATCCACAAAGGGCACTCTTTGATTGCAATACTTGATTATGGTTCGGGGAATCTACGATCGGCTCAGCGCGCCTTCGAGCTAAGTGGCCGCGAAACTCTCGTTACATCTGATCCAAGAATTTGTCTTAGCAGTGATGGGTTAGTTGTTCCCGGTGTCGGAGCCTTTGGTGCCTGCATGGACCAACTATTAGCCGCTGGTGGAGATCTGATTATTCAAGAGCGCATTGCTGCTGCAAAGCCAATCCTTGGAATTTGTGTTGGTATGCAAATTCTCTTTGATTCAGGAAGTGAGAAAGGTGGCAGCTCAGGACTTGGAGTTTTTTCGGGTGATGTGAGCCAGATAGAAGCTCCGATACTTCCACACATTGGTTGGAATACCGTTGAAGCAGATCCTGATTCAAGGCTATTCAACGGTATAAGTGAAGAGCGCTTCTACTTCGTACATTCATTCGCCGCCAAACATGCGGTAGATGGTGCGCACAATAGTTGGTGCAACTATGGAGAAAATTTTGTTGCAGCAGTCGAACGCGGTCCGGTGAGTGCCGTTCAATTTCATCCAGAGAAGAGCGGTGCCGTCGGAGCTCGTCTCATAGCCAATTGGGTAGGTGCTTTGTGATCAAGAAACTAGAGCTTCTTCCAGCCATTGATGTAAAAGATGGCCTGGCTGTGCGATTAGTACAGGGTGAGTTGTCGGCTACCAGTAAATATGGAAATCCCCTGGAGGTAGCTGCGGAGTTTGTTGCAGCAGGTGCGGAGTGGATCCACCTCGTTGATTTGGATGCAGCGTTTGGCCTGGGAAGCAATGCGGAACTTCTTGAAGGTGTTATCAAAAGCGTAGATCTCAAAGTGGAACTTTCTGGGGGCATTCGTGACGATGCATCACTACGTCGCGCTCTTGCAACCGGTTGTACCCGAGTGAACCTAGGAACAGCGGCCCTCGAAAATCCCGAGTGGACCGCCAAAGTGATCTCCGAATTTGGAGATCGAATTGCAGTTGGACTTGATGTTCGTGGACATACCTTGGCGGCGCGGGGTTGGACCCAAGAAGGAGGCGATCTCTTCGAAACTCTTGAACGGTTAGATCGTGATGGATGTTCGCGATATATCGTCACCGATGTTGCTAAAGATGGAACCTTAAAAGGGCCCAACTTGGAACTACTTCGCGAGGTCTGTGCAGCTACCACTAAGCCAGTTGTTGCGAGTGGAGGCGTATCTAGTTTGGAAGATTTAATCGCGATTCGTGAGTTGACCTCACTTGGAGTTGAGGGTGCGATCGTTGGAAAAGCGTTGTACGCCGGAGCATTCACACTTCCTGAAGCCCTAGAAGTTGCGGGAAGATGACCCTCGCAAAACGGGTTATCCCGTGCCTAGATGTTGCTGCCGGTCGAGTAGTAAAAGGCGTTAACTTTCAAAACTTGGTTGATGCAGGAGACCCAGTAGAACTTGCGAAGATTTATGGCGATGCGGGAGCCGACGAGCTCACCTTCCTGGATATATCCGCTTCGGTAGAGGAACGTTCAACTACTCTTGAGATGGTTGCTCGAACTGCTGAGCAGGTCTTCATTCCACTTACTGTTGGTGGAGGTATCCGCGAAGTCACTGATGTCGATCGACTCTTGCGCGCCGGTGCCGACAAGATCGGAGTAAATACCGCAGCCATCGCACGGCCATCGCTCATCAATGAGATTGCGGACAGATTCGGGAATCAAGTCCTTGTCCTATCGGTCGATGCTCGGCGCGGTGAAACGCCATCTGGATTTGAGGTCACGACCCATGGCGGACGCAACGGAACAGGTATCGACGCCTTCACCTGGATAACCGAGGCCACCCAACGAGGGGTAGGTGAGATTCTCCTTAACTCCATGGATGCCGATGGAACGCGCGCCGGCTATGACGTTGAAATGATTCAGAAGGTAAGAGAGATCACTCATGTTCCTCTGATTGCTAGTGGGGGCGCGGGAAAGTTAGAGGATTTCTCTGATGCGTTAGCAGCGGGAGCAGATGCCCTCCTGGCCGCCAGTGTCTTTCACTTCCAGACCTTCACCATTGGTGAGGTCAAAGATGAGCTCGCCAGCCATGGATATGCGGTACGGCGCTAGAAGTAGGTAAGGCAGAATAAGGGAGTGGAAATCCCTGCAGATGTTGCTGCTCGCCTTGCCGAAGGCACCCTGATCGCTGCAATTGCCCAGGATGCTACAAACGGTGAAGTCTTGATGATCGCCTGGATGAACGAAGAGGCTCTCCGCAAAACCCTTTCGACCAAGAAGGT
>DAIOGE010000001.1:38157-42741 GCA_036745375.1 Candidatus Nanopelagicaceae bacterium | reverse complement strand
CGAGAGGGGATTTGAACCCCTACATCCTTGCGAATACACGGACCTGAACCGTGCGCGTCTGCCGTTCCGCCACTCGGGCTTACTTATAAGAGGTTATCACCGTTAGGCTAAATCTATGAATCGCTCATTCAAGGTTATTGCGCGGAGCGAATTAGGACTTGTGCGCGATGGCAATGAAGATGCGGCTCTCGTCTCTCCTCAATTGGTTGCAGTCGCCGATGGCATGGGTGGCCATGCCGGTGGTGAGGTAGCCTCAAAGATAGCTATTACCTCTGTAAAAGAGTTGAGTGGAGTGCTCAGCGATCCAGCGTTAGATACCGAATCCCGCGAAGATCTCTTGCTCAATATCTCCTTCTCTATCGATCACGAGATCGCAACTGCAGCCAACTCCGATCGCAGCCTGCAAGGTATGGGAACAACGCTCACCGCGTTACACCTCAACGGTGAGCATGTGGAACTTCTACATATTGGAGATTCGCGCTGTTATCAGTGGCGGGGCAAAAAATTAGTGCAACTGAGTTACGACCATACGGTTATGCAAGAACTTTTAGATCAGGGACGTTTAACACCTGATGAGGTCGTCAATCACCCGCAACGCTCTTTGCTCACGCAAGCCCTTATCGGCGACTCTGGAATCGATCCTATCTTGCACCTTTTTGAAGCAAAGGTCGGAGATCAATACCTCTTATGCAGCGATGGATTGAGTTCAGTTCTCTCTGATCACGAGATCGCCACCATCATCAAGAGATCAGAGCCAGAGAAGGTCGTCGACCACCTAATAGAAGCGGTGCATGAAAAAGGTGCTCCAGATAACGTCACCATACTTTGGGTAGAAATTGTTGAAGGTTCTAATGAACCCAAGTTGGAACTTCTGGGAGCGGCACAGGTATGAACAACAAGATTTTCAATAGTCGCTACGAAATCGGAGCCATGATCGGCACTGGTGGAATGGCCGATGTTTATATTGCAGAGGATTTAAGACTTCATAGAAAAGTCGCTGTAAAGATATTGCGCAGTGATTTGGCGCGAGATCCAGCATTTGTGGCACGGTTCAAGAAAGAGGCGCTCGCTGCCGGTGGATTAAATAATCCAGGAATCGTTGCGGTCTTCGATTCAGGGGAAGATGGCGCGGATTCTTACATCGTCATGGAGCTGGTTAAAGGTCATACCTTGCGACAACTCCTGCAATCAGGCGCCGTGATCTCCCAAGATGAAGCTGTAAAAATTGTTACCGAGATCTTAGAAGCACTTGATTACTCACATAATCAAGGAATCATTCATAGAGATATTAAACCTGGAAATATCATGATTACCGAGTCCGGCAAGGTCAAGGTGATGGACTTCGGTATTGCACGAGCGCTGGATGACATCGGTGCAACAATGACCAATACCTGGAATGTCGTTGGTACTGCGCAATATCTTTCACCCGAGCAGGCAACCGGTGAATATGCCGATGCTCGAAGCGATATTTATTCAGTCGGTTGTTTAATGTATGAACTATTAGTGGGTCGCCCTCCTTTTGTTGGCGATACTCCTGTCTCGATTGCCTTCCAACATGTCTCAGCTCCGCTCCCGGCTCCATCTGACATTAATCCTGATATCGATCCAAACCTTGAAACCATTATAAAAGTGGCACTTCATAAAGATCCCAACGATCGTTATCAAGATGCAGGCGCGATGCTTGAAGATTTACGCCGTGCTGTCCGTGGTGAGCAAGTTACAACTAAGATCAGAAGAACTAAGCCACGTCGTAGATTTATGTTGGTGGGCGGAGTAGTTGCCGCGCTCATTCTGATCGTTGGATCAACTCTTCTAACTAAAACTCATTCGCCTGCAACTCCATCGCTGCAAGTCCCTAATGTCGTTGGATTAACTGAGGCTCAAGCTCGCGCACTTCTCACAAACTTTCCCACGATTACAATTCAACCTGCTCCCTCATCGACTATTCCGAAAAGTCGAATTTCAAGCCAGCTCCCACTTGCCGATTCCAAAGTCATTCCTGGAAGCAGCATTACGCTGACCGAATCATCAGGAACGGGCAATACATCAGTACCAATTAATTTGATTGGGCTCTCTCTCGCTGATGCGCGAAACGCTCTTACAGCCGCTGGACTCACAATTTCGCAAACCGTCTCGCAGGATTCAAACCAGTCACCAGGAACTGTTCTCAGTGTCAACCCTTCACCTGGCAGTATCTTGCAGGCTGGCACGGGAGTTATCTTGCAGATAGCGAGTGGAAGTTTGCAGGTTCCAAATCTTGTTGGTTTGACACAGGTGCAGGCAATCACAACTTTGACTCAAGCTGGGTTCTTAGTGCGAACCGCAACCGCTTCTGATTCAACTCAGGCAAATCAAATTGTTTTAGCTCAAGCTCCAGATGCAGGTACAACTCAAAATATTGGAAGTACTGTCACGATCACCGTTAACACTCAGTCAAGTGATCCTTCTCCGCAACCATCTAATCCCTAATTAGGATCGGATTACAACAGGAGATAAACCCTCTGAACGTGCGCGAGCGCCGACATCTCCACAACGCTCTAACCAATTGCCAAGCATTTGATGGCCATGTTCAGTAAGAACTGACTCGGGATGAAATTGAACTCCTGAAATTGGAAGAGTTCTATGTTCGATCGCCATCACAACACCAGAATCTGTCTTGCCCGTTACCTCTAATTCATAAGGCAGGGTTTGCGGTTCTATCGCGAGCGAGTGATACCTAGTCGCAGTAAACGGAGTTGGAAGATCCGCTAACAAACCATGGTTGGTGTGGTGGACTATTGAAGTCTTGCCGTGCAACAACTCTGGAGCTCGCGAGACAGTTGCACCAAAAGCTACCCCGATCGCTTGATGGCCGAGGCAGACTCCTAGTAGCGGCATCTGATGTGCTGCGGCATATTTAACGAGTTCGATACTTGCTCCGGCCGCCTCAGGAGTTCCGGGACCAGGCGAGATAAGGAGCCCATCGAAATTTTGGAGGGTCGAAAAATCCACCTCATCGTTGCGGATGACGGTGACTTCAGCGCCTAACTGACCGAGATACTGGACCAAGTTATAGACGAACGAGTCATAGTTATCCACGACCAGTATGCGAGCCATGGGGTAAGGCTACCTACTCTGGCGAATCGAGGTTTTCTAGATGCGGTTTTCAGGTTTGGATTTTCGGGATTGCTCTTATGGTGGTGTACCTTTTGCTCATGCCTAAGTCCAAGAGCCGCAAGAAGGATCCGGTCTACATTCCGGATGAGATTGCCCACCTGGCTCCACTGCCTAAAGAGAGCCCAAAGTGGCTCGCGCCTCTCATGTTGGCAGGCTTTCTAATCGGACTGGTCTGGATCGTTATCTACTATGTGAGCAATACCGGCTACCCAATCCCGCATATCGGGGCTTGGAATATGGTTATCGGCTTTGGCTTTATCGCTGCGGGTTTCACCCTGGCGACCAAGTGGCGTTAATTTAACCCGCTCAATTAACCCTCTAATTACCCACTAATTACACGGCTGTAATTCTCCACACCGTGGATAAACCCTGTGGAAAACTTCTGCTATTTCTCAGGAAATCCCCAGTCAACTAGAGAATCCTCTCACCTGTGCCCATCTATGGGCATAGATACAGTTCCGTGGAGGATTAAGAAATGACCGCACTTAAAGAGAGAGTCACCGTGGCAGATTCATCCAATTCCAATTTGCAGAGAATTCTCGTTGTAGATGATGAGAGTTCCATCAGTGAACTAATAGCGACCAGCCTTCGTTTCGTTGGCTTTGATGTCCGGACAGCAGCGACCGGTTCGCAGGCCCTGACCATCGCCGAGGAGTTCAAACCCCACGCCTTAATCCTTGATGTAATGCTCCCAGACCAAGATGGCTTTGAGGTCTGTCGCCAACTTCGCTCCGAAGGTCATAGCGTTGGAGTTCTCTTTCTGACCGCCAAAGACACCGTTGATGACAAGATCGCAGGGCTGACCATCGGTGGAGATGACTATGTCACCAAGCCATTCTCACTTGAAGAGCTCGTTGCTCGTCTGCGCGCCCTTCTCCGTCGCATCGGTGCCGTTGAGGCAACAGTCGATGAAGAGAAGATCCGCTTTGCAGATCTAGAGCTCGATGAGGCAACTCATGAGGTTCGCCGCGCCGGCAACCTTATCGACCTCTCCCCTACAGAATTTCTTCTACTTCGCTATCTGATGATCAATGCAGATCGCGTAGTGAGTAAGGCACAGATCCTTGATCATGTCTGGCAATACGACTTCCGTGGCGATGCAGGCATTGTAGAAACCTACGTTTCATATCTGCGTAAGAAGATTGATATCTATGAGCCCGCACTCATTCATACTGTGCGTGGCGTCGGCTATCGAATGCGAATTCCTGCCGGAAACTAAGATAATTCTTTCACTATGAAGAAACTCCCTCTCTTCTCGCAATGGAGCCTGCGCAATCGCTTATTGCTTGCCACTGTGGTCGTGGCAGCAATCGGAATCGGTGCGTCAGATTTTGCAGCCAATGCCGAGTTACGGGGATTTCTTATTCGCCAGGTTGACTCTCAACTCTCAAGTATCGCTGGTGGAACTGTAGGTCGTTTAGTTCGAGC
>DAIOGE010000001.1:18042-38057 GCA_036745375.1 Candidatus Nanopelagicaceae bacterium | reverse complement strand
TTGACTCTCAACTCTCAAGTATCGCTGGTGGAACTGTAGGTCGTTTAGTTCGAGCTGGAATTGATCCTAATTCTGATGACTCATCAACTACGCAATCACAAGACCAACCATTTCGAACAGTCAGTCCTTTGCGCGGCGTGCCTACCGCAACATCAGTAACTCTCCTAGATCCAACTGGTGTTGTCCTAGGTCAACTTGGCGGAGATATCTCGGCTGGAGGAGCGCAGGCCACTTTTAGTGGCATGACCCTTGCTCAAGTAGCAGCGACAAATGGAAAGCCCTTCACCGTTCATACATCTAATCCTGACTCCGAGACGCGCGCGGAGGCATTTGTATTACCTTCTGATTTGGGATCGGTGGTTGTTGCGGTCTCACTCTCGAGCGTTGATAAGACACTTCATGAACTGAGTTGGCTCTTCTTGCTGATCAGCATCGCAGTGCTCATCGTCATAGGTTTGGTCTCACGTTGGTTAATAGGAGTTAGTCTGCGACCATTGCTAGAAGTCGAGGTAACTGCCGCCGCGATTGCAGATGGAGATTTATCTGCCCGTCTTCCGGAGCTAAGACCGTCTACTGAGGTGGGTCGTCTCACTCAATCACTCAATATCATGTTGGGGCGCATCGAAGAATCCTTCGCTCAGAAGAATGCTTCAGAATCAAAACTTCGTCGATTCGTTGCCGATGCCTCTCATGAGTTACGAACTCCACTCACTGCAATCCGCGGTTTTGCAGAGTTACATCGCCAAGGCGCGGTTACCGGCGAAGAGAAGACTAAAGAGCTTGTAGGAAGAATCGAGAAGGAATCGATTCGAATGGGTTCACTCGTAGAGGATCTACTTCTACTTGCCCGCATGGACGAATCACGGCCACTTGCTCTAGAACCGGTCGACCTCACCCACCTGGTTGAGGAGTGTGTCGCATCTGCCCGAGCAGCGGGTCCCGACCATCCAATCACTGTAAATGTTCCCTCAGAGCTCTACGTTCTTGGAGATAACAAGAGAATTCATCAGGCTCTCGCCAATCTGCTGGCAAATGCTCGCACCCACACCCCACGAGGTACCCAGATTGAGGTAACTGCTACCTCCGATGAGCACGAAGTCACGCTCTCGGTTAAGGATTCAGGGCCAGGGCTCTCGGAGTCAGATCAGGCCAAGATCTTCGAGCGCTTCTTCAGAATCGATCCATCTCGCGCTCGCCACTCCGGCGAGGGAAGCGGATTGGGGCTATCGATCGTTGATGCTGTCATGAAAGCGCATGGCGGCACCGTCTCCGTCGAATCTAAATTAGGAGAAGGTGCCACCTTTACGCTGCACTTTCCAATTACAGCTTAGTTTGGGTAACCCAACTTAGAGCTTGAATCGCCTGTGCTGGCGTCCAACCACCTTTGTAAACCGGACTCTTATAAACGTTTGTGCTACTTCCCATGAAGTTAGCTAGTGTTTTAGAGATTGTGCCTGTAAAGGCAGGTAGCGTTCCGCTCACAAACCGCAAGTGTTGAGTTGAATCTATGATGGCGAATCCATCTGAGTGATCGATGTCGTATGTCAATTTCTCATACGGAGCCATCCAATCGGTTGCCGGAGGGTTTCCTTGAGGAATGACGTTTACCGAGTATCCAAGGAACTTCTCAATGGCGAGAAGATTTGGATTGATATCCCCAGTGCCTATTGGGTTTTTCTTCGCTAGATCAGCTTTAGTCAGGGTTGGAACAGTGGTTTTGCCTGCTGCGGTCCAAATTTGAAAATTTGCTCCTATCAATTTTGCATAAGCTAACAACCGCTTCGGTGAATCACGGTAAGGATCCACGTCGATGCCAATTACTTTGATTGAAGTATTTTTCGATTCTGATAGAGCCTGCTGAATCTTGAGCATATTGGCGGAGGTGAAGGGACAGGTATCTCCGCAGAGAGTGAGGAGAGGTACGAGTATTGCGGTACTGCCTTTTAATTCTGCAAGTGAGTGTTGCATCCCATTTTGATCGAGAAAGTTGGCTGCGAGGACATTTGCTGGAACAGAGACAGTTGTTGCAGTTCCCACAGAGCTTGGTGGCTGCGCTATGGACGCTGCATTTGCGCCAGTTGCCGTTAGTAGGGCGAGGGTCAAAGAGATTGGAATAACCAGGTATTTAATTCGGGTTTTCATAAACCATCCTTTAATAAGAAGTATGTGAAGCGTGAAGGAGTCGATCTATCGAAAGTGGTTCTAAACCACCAACTTGTAAGTGTGCGAGTTAGAAGAGAATTCTTAAATTGCGAAAAATGGTGGCGCTCTTAAAGCTCCCAATCTTCGACTTCTCGTAGAGAAAAATGGCGTTTGCTCTCCATATACGCCATAAACACCTTTGATTACTTCAATCTTGAGCTCAGATGGATCAACATTAAGGAATAGGAGAGCAATCTTTAATAATTTCTTCCCATAATTTTCTATCCCCGAAATTACAAAATAAGAGATAAACCCAAAAAGAAGATGGAAGCCAAGCATGCGTTCGTTGTTCATGATCATGCCACCGAGAAGAAAATGAACAGATAACTGAGCAAAAATTGCAAGCGTGGCTAAGCGAGGACCTTCTAGATTCCCTCTAGCGAAAAATGCGATCAGTCCAACCAGTACACCAGTCTCTACAAAGAGCTGCTTTCCAGATACAAACACTCCGCATCCTGCCATGTGGGCCAAAACCGCCGACAGGAGCAGGGTTGAGGCGACGAGCGTGGGTCGAACTGCCTGGATAAGGCGGGACTGAATGCCCATCTTCAATGCATTCCAGACATGGCGAAGTGAAGGCCTTTAGGGGGCGAAACAATCTTTGCCTTGAATGTAAGTGTGCTGAAACGGTTCTTTGAATCCTTCACATTAATTTGCATTGGAGCGCTACCGTCTAGTTGTAATTTTGTGGTCAATGCACCGAGCATGGCTCCTTGATATTTGTATCCCAACTTTTGAGTGGTTCCAGGACTTACCGCAATATTTTGAAGAGGAATCATTGCGCTATCACCCTGGCACATATTGGAGTCATAAAAGATCATTGATGACCTAGCTATTGATGATCCGATACCAGTGATGTACAGGGTATGACTTGAAGTATTTCTCAAAGTTACCGTAAGAGCGGAATCAGCTCCCGCATTGGCGGTTGTGAGGGTCGCTCCAGTTATATCTAACCCAATTAATGTAGAAGTTGGTTGGGTAGTGGCCCAACTTGCGCCACCCTCACCGAGTGCTAACCAGACGAAAATTATCGCAACCACGAGGATTCGCTTCGTCATGCCTTCATCTTAGACGCCTAAGAGCCGTTAAGAAGGACGGATAACTCCTGGTGGGCACTTAAGAGTTCCCTCTCAGCTTTGAGCGGAGCCATTTCCTTCCATCGCGCGAAGCGTTGCAATCCGGGTTGCTAGTGGTGGGTGGGTAGAGAAAAGTTGGGAAGTCTTGCTGCCATCCAATGGAGACTCGATCCAGATATGTGCAACTGCCGTTGATTTCTGATGAACCACCGTGTTATCGGCGGCCAGAACTTCGAGTGCGCGCCGTAGACCAGTTGGGTTTCGCGTGAATGCAACGGCGGTTACGTCAGCGAGCGCCTCACGCTTACGCGAAATCGCCAGTCGTAGGAGTAGCGCTGCAAGTGGAGCCAAAATTAGAACGATCAGCGATGCAATCAATGCAAGAGGGTTTTGATCGTTGTTATTGTTATTGCGTCGATTACCGCCACCAAAGATCATGATGCGCAACATAAAGTCACTGAGTAGTGCAAGCGCTCCGGCTGTCGTCGCTGCAATAGCCGAGACCAAAGTATCGCGATTGGCAACATGTGCCATCTCGTGCGCGGTCACACCTTGTAGTTCTTCTCGATCCATCACGCGCAAGATTCCGGTTGTAAAAGCAATAACAGCATGGTCTTGATTTCTGCCAGTGGCAAAGGCATTTGGTGCGTTATCTTCCACAATCGCAATCTTCGGAGTTGGAAGCCCGGCGGCAATACAAACCTCTGACACTAAGTCATACAGCTGCTTATTATCTGCCTCTGTAACAATCTTGGCACCGGTCATGGTTAATACGATCTTGTCAGAAGTCCAGTAGGAGCCCCAGACCGAGAGCAGTGCAATTCCAACTGCAAACGGAACTACCCCAATACCTGTCTTACCAAAATAAGTTAGTAGCGCCCAAATAACAACCCCGACGAGCAGGGCCATACCAAAGAGAAGTTCCGTGGATTTAAGTTTGTTCGCCGATTGGAGTTTGCGAAAATCCATAGTTAGAACTTGACCTGTGGAGCCTTGCGATCTTGTGGATCATCAACTTCATAGAATGGGCGTGAAGTAACGCCTGCTGACTTCACGAATAGGCTGCTTGGAAATGTCTTGATCGCAGCATTTAAAGTCCGCACATTGTCGTTGTAAAACTGACGGGCGAACGAGACTTTATTTTCGGTGCTAGATAACTCCTCTTGAAGAGCTAAAAAGTTAGTGGATGCTTTGAGATCTGGATAATTCTCGGTAACTGCCAGTAGACCACGGAGCGCCTGCGTTAACTGGCCATCCGCGGCCGCCACATCGGCGACTGTGGTTGCTGTTGTTGCTTTAGCCCGCGCTGCAACGACCGCCTCAAATGTTCCAGATTCATGAGATGCATAACCTTTAACCGTCTCAACTAAATTAGGAATCAAATCTGATCGACGCTTTAGTTGCACCTCTATCTGGGCAAAGGCTTCATCAACTGAGATATTCGCGCGAACCAGACGGTTGCGCGACATTATTGCTAGTAGGGCAAGGATGAGGAGAAGAGCAACTATTAAGACGACGGCTTTCATTTCAAGCTCCTTAAGTTTTAACTTTTACTATTGAATTTTTGATTGGTGAAAATTAAGCCAGGATTTGCTCGGTGTTGGACCGCGCTGCCCCTGGTACCTAGAACCGTACAGCGCCGAGCCGTATGGATGTTCCGCTGGAGATGAGAGTTTGATGAGACAAAGCTGGCCGATCTTCATTCCTGGAAATAGCTTGACCGGCAAGTTGGCTACATTAGAAAGTTCCAGGGTGATGTGGCCGGAGAAGCCAGGATCGATAAAACCAGCAGTCGAGTGAGTGAGGAGTCCTAACCGACCTAAGGATGACTTTCCCTCTAAACGGCCCGCAATGTCATCCGGCAGAGTAATGATCTCGTAGGTGCTGGCCAGTACAAATTCACCAGGGTGCAAGATGAAGTGCTCGTCGTGGTTGACCGATACCTCTCGGGTGAGTTCGGCCTGCTCAATCGAGGGATCAATAACCGAGTATTTGTGATTTTCAAAGACTCGAAAGAATCTATCAAGTCGAACATCCACGCTCGAAGGCTGAATCATCCCCTCGCTAAAAGGTTCAACCTTCACCCGTCCAGCAGAGACCTCAGCGGCAATATCGCGATCACTTAGTAGCACGGTCAAAACCCTATCAGCAGAGGAATCTGGTGGATGTGGCTCATCGGGTGAGATCGAGCCGATAAGTTTGGACAATGAACTCCCGCCGCCCCTATCTCCTTCTAATCACGGCGGCGCTCCTCTACTCCATCAACGGGATCGTCTCGAAATGGGTAATGGAGGCGGGGCTAACACCCTGGCGCCTTACGGAGATTCGGACCACCGGTTCACTCGTGGCGCTCCTTCTCTATCTCGCACTGAAAGGCAGGCTCCCTCTTCTCCGCCCTGGAAAGGGAGAGCTAGGTCTGCTCACCCTCTTTGGAGTAATCGGAATCGCGGCAGTTCAATCTTTCTACTTCTTCTCAATTCTGAGATTGCACGTCTCGATCGCCCTTATTATCGAATTCACTGCACCGATCTGGATTGTTCTCTACCTACGCTTCTATAAGAAGGTGAAGATCTCCAATTCAATGTGGTTGGGGTTGGTTGCAGCATTTCTCGGGTTGATCTTGGTTGGCGAGGTGTGGAAGGGATTAACCCTCAACGGACTTGGAGTTATCTCCTCATTCTTGGATGCTCTTAGTCTGGCTGCCTATTTTGTGATGGGTCGAGCGCTCGGCAAGCGCAGAAGCACAGACACCATGTTGGTCTGGGGATTTGGAATTACCTCAATCCTCTTTGCGGTAGTTCAGCCATGGTGGTCATTTCCATTTCATATCTTTAAAGAAGAGATAAATCTCAATGGCCACTTCACAGGACATCACCTTCCTGGTTGGGCTTTGATCGCATTCATCATCATCGTCGGAACTGTGCTCCCCTATCTCTGCGTCCTCAAGGGAGTCAACGCCCTCTCCCCGCAGGTGGCGAGCATCATTGGAATGTTGGAACCAGTGCTTGCGGGAGTCTTTGGTTGGATCTTGCTCAAAGAAACTTTCACTACTATTCAACTTATCGGGGCTGCGGTCGTGCTCGTCGGAATATTCATTGCCAATGAAAAAATTCCAGACACTGCAATTCCAGATACTGCAATGGAGGTGTAGGCGATGGATAGATTTGATGATGTCCTTGCTGCCAATCAAAACTTCGCCACAAAGTTCACCTCAGAAGAGCTCACTGGAACCGCGGTCAAAGGTTTGGCGATCGTTACATGTATGGATTCACGCATCGATCCGCTTCGCATCGTGGGTATGCATGCCGGGGATGCCAAAATTTTACGTAACGCCGGAGCACGCGTTACGGATGACGTCCTGCGCACCTTGGTACTCGCTACTCATCTCTTAGGCGTGAATCGCGTTCTCGTCATGCCACATACCGATTGCCGGATGGCTAGCACCGATGAGGCTGGAATACACGCCGCCATCTCGCAGAAGAGCGGTGTAGATACCCGGAGTCTGGATTTTCAGACCACCGACGATCAACTAGGCGCGCTACTCAAAGACATTGTGAAAATAGAAAGCTATCCACTACTCCATGATGAGGTGCGAGTAATGGGAGCGATCTACGATGTGAAGAGCGGGTTACTGACTCCCGTAAATTGAGCTTTTAAACTCTTGATTCACCCCTGACTTCTCTCTACCCTTTCATTACAAATCTTTCAGCGGTGAGGGAGAGTGCCATGGCGCATGACGTTGTAACTGAGCAACCCAAAGATTTCAAAATCATCCCAACGAGTGCGATTCCACTTGTCGCGGTTGTCTACATTGGGCTAATAATCGCGGTAGCGACCAACCGACTCTGGGCCTTGGATTTCTTCCACGTCGTGGGTGGCGGGCTCTGGACTGGGATCGATCTATTTCTCGGATTCGTTATCGGACCAATCATAGGAAAGATGAGTATTCCTGCACGTATGGAGTTCTCCAAAAAATTCATGCCAAAGATGGTCTTGTTAATGCCAACCCTGGTGATTGCAACACTCGCAGGAGGGTGGCAATTAGCACGACATGAGGGATTCATTCTCTCCTCTGATAAGCATCATGGGTGGGTGGTTGCCTCAATGATTGTTGTGGGAATTATGGCGGTTGTTGCCCTTGGTTTTCTCGAACCCGCCAATCTCGGCGTTCTCTTTGAATTGAAGAAGGAGAGACCTAACGGTGAAGTTATTGGGAAGTTGATGAAACGCTTCCTATATACCCCTGGACTCACCGGAGCGATGCAGGTGGCTACGCTCATTATTATGACAAGGATTGCAACGCTATGAACACAACAAAGAAGTTACCTCCAGTTTCGGAGATCTCCGTTGTAATTTTGGCTCTTGTTGTTGCAGGTGGCGTCTTCCTTGCTGCCCACCTTCCAAAACATACCTCGCTAACTTTCACAACGCTCACCGTTGTCATAGCAGCTCTGCTTGTTCTAGTGAATCTCGTTCTACTCACACGTCTAACAGGCTTTGCCTGGAAGACCTTCTTCCTAGTCGCGAAGTGGACTCTGTTGGCCTACTCGATTTTTGCGGCAGCGCTGGAATATATCTTCATTAAAGATGGAGTCCGGGGAAGCGTACTTGCTTTGATGAGCGCAACGATTGTTATCTTTGCTGTGAACCTACCGATTCATTTCGGATTTACCGTAGCAAGGTATGCCGATAATTAGTAAAAGAAATTAATCTTTAACGAAGTTCTCGCCACCACTGTAGGCGGGAGCGATATCTGCAAAGCGAGCGAAGTGAAGTTGTGCCGCTACCGTTATGGTCCGAGTAGGACCATTACGGTGCTTAGCAACAATGAGATCCGCCTCACCGGAGCGATTCTGGTTGTCATATAAATCATCACGGTGCAACAAAATAACCATATCGGCATCTTGTTCGATGGAACCTGACTCACGAAGATCGGAGAGCATCGGCTTCTTATCAGCGCGCTGTTCTGGCGAACGGTTGAGCTGTGAGATAGCGATAATCGGAACGTTAAGTTCTTTAGCCAATAATTTGAGGTTACGCGAGAACTCTGAGACCTCTTGTTGACGATTTTCCACGCGCTTACCCGATGTCATTAACTGCAAGTAGTCGATAACAATTAATTTGAGGTTGTGGCGTTGTTTGAGCCGACGCGCCTTAGAGCGGATCTCCATAAGTGAGAGATTTGGTGAATCATCAATAAAGAGTGGGGCTTGCGAGATCTCGCCCATTCTCTTCGCTAAACGTCCCCACTCATCATCTGAGAGCGAACCCGAGCGAATATTGTTAAGACCAACCTTTGCCTCTGCCGAGAGCATGCGCATCGTGATCTCAGAGCGGCTCATTTCAAGTGAGAAGATAACTGAGGTATCCCCGTTATGAATTGAGGCATGTCTTGCGATATCGAGTCCGAGAGTTGATTTACCAACTGCAGGGCGCGCTGCTAGGACAATCATGTTGCCGGGGTGGAAACCATTGGTAAGGGCATCGAGATCACGAAAGCCGCTCTTAACACCTTCATCGGCAACTCCAGATGAGATAGCTTCAATCTCATCAAGCGCTGCGGGGAGTAGCTCCGAGAGTTGGATGTAATCCTCACTCATACGTGATTCTGTTACTTGATAGACCTCGGCTTGTGCGGCATCCACCGCATCATCGACATCACCAGACTCTGAGTAACCAATCTGGACAATCTTTGTGCCGGCTTCAACAAGGCGACGCAAGATCGCGCGATCGCGAACGATGCGGGCGTAGTAACCTGCATTAGCAGCGGTTGGCACTGAAGAGATAAGTGTGTGGAGATATGGCGCGCCACCTGCACGCGCAATATCACCACGCTTCGTTAACTCGGCTGAGACGGTCACTGGATCGGCAGGATCGCCACGGCCATATAGATCAAGAATGGCATCGTAGATAAGTTCATGTGCCGGACGATAGAAATCACGCTCTTTGATAATTTCTACAACATCGGCGATCGCATCTTTGGAGAGGAGCATTCCGCCAAGCACCGATTGTTCGGCGACTAAATCTTGCGGTGGAGTTCTCTCAAACTCAACAGGTCGAGCCGGCAGGCTGTTATTCCCTCGATTTGGAAGTTCAGCGATGCTCATGCCCGTATCTTCTTATGGAGCGCTGACATTCCCTACTTTCGCCTCAGACCATGTGTACCTTGATGTGGGTAAGCAAAGTTTTGCTGGGGATAACCTGAATTTCTATGTGGAGCGGTTGTGGGTAACTCACCCTGGACTGGGGATAGTTCTGTGAGTTTGAGCTAATTCACGCTCAAAATCGAGATTTGGGCTGGGGATAAAGATAAATTTTGTCATCTCAATTAATGAGAAAACCCCACCTAGCGAGCTAGGTGGGGTCGGCTCGTACTAGTAGTTAAGCAGCAACTACCTGTACCTGAACGTTTGCTGCAACCTGAGCATGGAGGCTTACCTTGGCGGTGTAGTTGCCAAGCTTCTTCATGACTGGTGCCTTAAGGCGATGGCGATCGATATCGATTCCGACTGAAGATTTGATCGCAGCGATCAGATCCTTCTCGGTGACCGAACCGAAGAGTGAGCCGGTTCCGCCAACCTTTGCCTTAACAACGATTGGAGCTTGCTCCAAAGCTGTCTTGATCTCACGGGCGTGGTCGAGATCGCGGATCTCGCGAGCGCTACGTGCACGACGAATTCCTTCGATCTGCTTCTCTCCGCCTAGTGACCATGCAATTGCATTGCCATTTGGAAGTAGGAAATTGCGAGCGTAACCATCTTTAACAGTTACAACATCTCCGGCCTGACCTAGCCCGGCAACTTCGCGAGTAAGGATGAGTTTCATTTGTATATCCTCCCCTTATCTTGCTGTTGAGGTGTAAGGCAAGAGCGCCATTTCGCGGGAGTTCTTAACCGCGGCGGCAATTGCACGTTGATGTTGGGTGCATGCACCCGTTACTCGGCGAGCGCGGATCTTGCCGCGATCAGAGATGAACTTACGAAGGGTTGCGATGTCCTTATAGTCAATATAGGTGACTTTCTGTTGGCAGAAAGAACATGGCTTCTTCTTAAATTTCTTTAAAGCCGCAGCCGACATCTTCGGCGCGACCTTCTTTGGTTTTAAGGTCTTATTACTTCTTGCTCCCACTGTGGTGCTCCTTTAAGAGGGCCCTGTTTATTAAACAGGAATGGTTGGTTTCTAATGAGGTACGTTCTAATAAATTAGAACGGAGGTTGATCATCCGATGCTCCTGTTGCCCAACCGCCACCGACTGGGGCTGCTGACCAAGGATCATCTGATGATGCAGTTTCAGATGTAGCGGTGAAGCCGCCGGAACCCGCGCCGCGGGTGGTCTTTGTGACCTTTGCAGTTGCGTTGCGAAGTGATGGACCTACTTCGTCAACTTCAACCTCAAATACGGTGCGCTTCTCGCCTTCTTTAGTTTCATAAGAGCGTTGCTTGAGACGTCCAGAGACAATTACTCGCATTCCGCGAGTTAATGACTCTGCAACATTCTCTGCAGCTTGACGCCAGATTTGGCAGTTAAGAAAGAGGCTATCGCCATCTTTCCACTCGTTCGTTGCCTTATCGAGATAACGAGGAGTTGATGCAACGGTGAACTTTGCAACTGCAGCACCTGATGGTGTGAAGCGCAGTTCAGGATCGCTTGTTAAGTTACCGATCATTGTGATTGTTGTATCGCCAGCTGCCATTTTTCTCTCGCTTAATTAACTGTTATCTGATTATGAATTGAGTTGATCTGGACGAACGACCTTGGTGCGAAGCACCGCTTCGTTCAAATTGAGTTGGCGATCAAGTTCTTTGATCGCATCTGGACCACAGTGCAGATCAGCAACAGCGTAGATTCCTTCGGCCTTTTTATTGATTTCGAAGGTCATGCGACGACGTCCCCAAATATCGAGCTTGTCGACGGTTCCACCACTGTCTTTGATGATCTTGAGGTATGTCTCAAGACTTGGTGCGACTGTGCGTTCTTCTAGGTCAGGATCGAGAATGACCATGATTTCATAATGACGCATGCGTTAACCCCACCTCCTCTGGACTAAAGCGGCCGTGGGATTTCCACGGCAGGAGGGTTACTGCTCCTACAGCGAAAAGGACGGGTGCCCTGAACCTGTAGGAAGGGTAAGCCTAACCTCCCGTCTGCAATAGGAGAAATTCGTCCTCATGTGCGGGCAGATCCCGTGTGGATAAGAGGATCCTCCAGGCGAAAAATAGGCTAGTCGCCACCCTCAGCAGGATTGCTCCCGCGTACCACTTGGCCGGGAGTGCGAAGTTGGCCCCGGCAAAGCCGCCGAGGTACTCCCAAATGGAGAAGTGGTAGATCGCCTCAGCTCCCTGCCAGATCCAAAAGGCTGCTCTATCTCGATTATTAACCAGAGCCATAACTCCCAATGGGGCCAACCACAATACATATTGAGGGGAGTAGACCTTATTGAGAGCGGTGAAGAGGGCGACAAAGATAAAGGCTGTTTGTGCAAGTGTCGGAGTACTTACGTTGCGAATCAGGAGTCCGACAACTACAAGAGATGCAAGAAGAAATAGCGCCATCCAGTAGACATTGATGTGTGGCGGATTGATATTAAAAATATTTATTGCCTGCCAGAAGGAACCTAGATCCGCAGGTCGATCCGAGTTCAATTTAAAAAACCGCCACCATCCCTTGGGGGTGAGGATCGCAAATGGTGCATTAATAAATGTCCAGAGCAGGACGGTCTGTAGGAGATAACGGAGACCCGCCTTGACCTCTCTCGTCTTCAAAAAGATAACCGCGATTGGGATAAGTAAAACGATAGGAAAGAATTTGGTAGCAATCGAGATCGCCAACGCGATCGAGCTCAGTAGATATCTCTTTCGATCAAACCAATAAATACTCAAGACTGCAGTTGCCACCGCCCACATATCCCAATTGATATACATCGATGCGATGACTGCCGGTAATAGCGGAAGCAGATACCACTTTGCAGGATTTATTTTAGAGATCAGAATGGCGGTAAATACAAAGAGTGCGGCTAACAGCGCAATATTTATTAGAAAATAATATTTATCCGAATTTTGACCATGCGGAGTTATGAGAGCAGTCGCCCACATAACAACTCCTGTAAGCGGTGGGTACTCAACAGAGTTTGTGGCGCTGGAATAGGGCCAAACATGATTCACTAAACCTCGTGCATCAAAGAGCGCAGGTAGATCGCTGTAGCACTCATGCACATCCACTCCAACGCCAGTCCAGTTGGTGTTGTAACAGTGATCAAACTTTGCGAATGAAAGTAAGCCAGCAAATAAGGCGAGTGCGATAACTGCCTTTGTTGTAAAGGAGAGTTTCATACTCTTTCCAGTTTATTTACTTCTTCTTTTTAGGTGAAGGAGCTGGTGTGGGTTTAGGAGTAAGAAAGGCGAGTTTAGGATCCATCGTTGGAACCGCGCTCTGCATAGGTGTTGGATCCACACCGCCAATATTCGCTGGAGGTGGGAAGTCCATTACGGGAGTGTGCGCCAACGCCTCTCGCATATATTGGTCCCAAATCTTTGCAGGGAAGGTTCCACCGGTAACGGCGTTGAGACCACCAATTCCATTAAGTGACTCTGAGGCGTTATCTCTAAAGAGTGCAACGCTGGTAGCCATTTGAGGCACAAATCCGGTGAACCAGGCGCTCGCATTATCAGTGGTGGTACCTGTCTTTCCAGCACTCGGCCTTCCCAGATCAGCTACCGCACCCGAGGCGGTTCCATATGTGGTGACGGTTTGTAGCGCCGTTGTTAAATCAGCCATTACATCGCTAGCAAATACCTGATTTGTCTGTGGTTGCGCTTGATAGAGGATTCCTCCGTTGTCGCCAATAACCTGCGAGACGATGTAAGGCTTTGCATAAATTCCTTGCGCCGCAAAGGTGGCATATGCCGAGGCGACATCAATTACATGTGGGCTTGCAACACCGAGTGTGACGGAGGGTCCTGAAACCATCTGAACCGATGTAGGGATGCCCGCGCGCCGTGCAACATCAATAACCTTATCGGGCCCCACCTTGATGCCAAGTGGAACGAATACGGTATTTACGGAGTTTGCAATTGCATCGAGGAGGTTGATGTTGTTGTACTGCTCGTTACCGTAGTTAAAGACTGGGTATGGACCTTGCGAGCCAGGGTCATAGAAGACTTGTGGGGATCTTCCATTCCAGACCGAATGCAGACTAATTCCAGCCTCAAGAGCAGCGACTAGTGCAAATGGTTTGAATGATGAACCTGCTTGAGTCGTCGCCTGCGTCGCGTTGTTGTACTGACTCTTCAAATAATCTTGACCGCCATACATTGCGAGTACCGCCCCGGTTCCGGGTTGAATCGAAACCAAGGCGACACGAAGGTTATTGAATGGTGACTTAGGAGTGCGCTTTGCGACGGCATCGACTGCTGCCTCTTGATCCTTCTTCACCAAAGTGGTTTTTACAACCAACCCACCTTGCAATAGCTGATCTTGAGTAAATCCAAATTGCTGTAATTGATTTTCAATCCAAGAGATTACGTAACCCTTTGGACCCGCCAAAGAGCCAGAAGCAACTCTGGGTTGAATAAATGGAAAGACTTGCTTCGCCTCTTCGGCGCGGGTAAGCCACTTAGCCTTCACCATTCCATCAAGTACGTACTTCCAGCGCGCCTGCAATCGTGCTAGATAGCTTGGTCCATTAGCTGGATCGTAATATCCAGGGGCGTTGAGAATGCTGGCTAAGACTGCAGCTTGCGAGACATTGAGTTGATCGACTGTGCGACCAAAGAAAACTTCTGAACCGGTCTGCACTCCATAAGCGCCGCGACCAAAATAAATGGTGTTGAGGTAATCTTCAAGGATCTGATCTTTAGAGAGTTGCTGTTCCAATTTAACGGCAATGACAATCTCTTTTATCTTTCGTTGAATACTCTGTTGCGGAGATAAGAAGGCGGTCTTGGCATATTGCTGCGTGATAGTTGAACCACCTTGCAAGGAGCCACCGCGAACGTCATGCCACAGCGCACGCAAAATTCCCGTTGGGCTAAAGGCGTGCTCGTTATAAAAATTGCGATCCTCGGCAGCCAATATTGCATGTCTCACATTGATCGGAATGCTCGCTAATTGGACGCTGGTGCGATCTTGCGCTCCAACTCGGCCAATCTCCGACCCATCCGCATACTCAATAACTGTGGCCTGACTATTTACATATTGATTGGGGTCAGGAATCTTGACGGTGAAGTAGGCGTAGGAAAAGAGGTAGGTCGCTATAACAAATCCCCCGCCGATCGTGAAGATCGCCCCGCGGATAAACCAGGTTCTCAGGTTTTCGCGGGTTGGTTTTTCCATGTGGAAAGGTTACCGCCCGGCGCTACGGGCGTAATCCTCATCCTCAAGAGTTCGCACCCTGCGTGGGGGTTTGCGGTATTTACCATCTCCCAACTTGAAGGAGTAGATCAGATGGTGCCAACCGCATCCCATACAGACCTCAACGATATAGACGCGGAATTCCCCGTATTGGCTCTGCATCTCTTCAATCTCCGCGGAAGTCTTAATGCGGCCTGAGTACTGACCGAGTTGATCTCCGAAGGTATATCGCAACTCGACCATCTCAGCTTTGCGGCAAACAGGACAGAGCCTTTCTACTCGCTCTCCGTGATATTTGGCAGCGCTCTTGAGATAGGGATCGGCATCGCAGGCATCTAACCCCGAGGTTGTGCCTTTGAAGAGCGCGATTAACGTAGCGCGACGCTTAAGTGAATAATCGATCGCATCACGACGACTCCATAAGGTCCCCAACATAGTTTCCAAGAATAAACCTTTATAACTAACTACGCTTGCGCGCATGAGAAAGGTTGGGATGACTAAAAACTGGCCATTTCATCCTGGGAGCAAGTTGCCCCACATCCTCACAGTACGGTGGCTTGGACAAGTGGGGGATGGAATCTTCCAATCCTCATTAGCATCCTTCGTGCTCTTCTCCCCAGAACGTCAGCCCAATGCAGTGAGCGCCGCCACCGCCTTTGCCGTCGTACTTCTGCCTTACTCACTTGTCGGTCCATATGCTGGAATATTTCTCGATAGATTCTCTCGCCAGAGAATTGTTCTCTTTTCGAATCTCATCCGAGCTGTTGATCTTGCTTTCATTGCGCTACTGATTAAGGCAGGGGCAACCGGCGTGCCACTCACCCTCTTGGTACTAGTGGCATTTGGAATTAATCGGTTGATTCTCGCTGGACTCTCCGCTGGTCTGCCATTGGTCGTCGAGAAAGATGAGTTGATCTCCGCAAATGCCTTGGCGGTTACCGGAGGAAGTATCGGTGTAGTCATCGGCGGCGGAATCGGAATTGGTGTAAAGAAATTATTTGATCATCACGGAAAGAGTGATCTGAGTGATGCCAAAGTAATTTTGATTGCGATGGTCTGTTACCTCTTAAGTTCCTTCTTCACGCGGAGGTTATCTCGTAAGGAGATTGGACCCGCTGATCATGAAATTCCAGTTGAAGTTCGGGGAATTCGCGAACTACAAGAAGGCTTACGCATTTTGAAGAACCATCCCGATGCTTTACGTGGAATATTTTCTACCGCGATTCAACGAGGTGGTTTAACTGGGCTCACATTGATGGGGTTATTGCTGGAGCGAAATACTTTTAACCCACCTAGCAATCCAGATGCCGGACTCGCAGGGTTTGCTTACGCTCTCGCGGTTGCTGGTGTTGGCTTTGGGGTTGGCTCCTTCATTACGCCATTCTTCGTCAATTACTTTGGGCGACACCGTTGGATACGAATAATGATGATTGCGCCATTCCCATTTCTCGTACTCATCGCCTTTCTACCTCAAGAGTGGCTACTTTTAACGACTGCCTTCTTTATTGCGACCTGCGGCCAGGCGGTAAAAGTCACCAACGATGCCCTGGTTCAATCACAAATAGCTGATGAGTTCCGCGGAAGAGTCTTTGCTTTTTATGATGTGGCGGTAAATGGCCTCATTGTTCTAGGTGCGATTGTGGCAGCGCTCATCCTGCCCACATCTGGAAAATCGGTAGCACTTCCGCTTCTTACGACCGCGGTCTTCGCATTGACCACCTTCTTATTGTTGCGAAATTCCAAGTTCTTTATTGCGCGCCCAAGCAAGTAGCTCTTCGGTAGCTAGCTCTGGTCCAAGCGGGCCGCGCTCCATGCGTAACTCGAGCAAGAAATCGTAGGCCTCACCGACAAGTCGAGAAGGTTTAATTCCTAATATCTCCATGATCTGCTGGCCATCTAAATCAGGGCGGATTCGATCTAACTCTTCTTGAGCTTTCAGTTCTGCGATCCGATTCTCTAAAGAGTCATACGTAGCGGAGAGTTGATCAGCTTTGCGCTTATTGCGCGTTGTGCAATCTGCGCGTGTAAGAACATGAAGCGAATCCAGCAAATCTCCTGCATCTCGAATGTAGCGACGGACGGCTGAGTCGGTCCACTCTCCACTTCCATATCCATGGAAACGAAGATGCAGGAAGACAAGAGTTGAAACATCATCAACAATCTTGCTCTCGAAACGCAACTCCTTAAGTCGCCGCTTTGTCATCTTCGCACCCACAACTTCATGGTGATGGAAAGAGACTCCACCTCCAGGAATTAATTCACGCGTTCGAGGTTTGCCAATGTCATGCATGAGTGCCGCTAAGCGAATCACAAGGTTAGGCCCACCTAATCGATCCTCATGGGCGATCGCCTGTTCTAGAACAGTTAGCGTGTGCTCGTAGACATCTTTATGGTGGTGATGTTCATCGATTTCCAATTTCAATTTCGGCAACTCTGGAAGGAAATGTGCCGCTAGACCAGTTTCAACAAGTAGACGTAGTCCCAATCTCGGATTGGATGACATGAGAGTCTTAACAAATTCATCTCTAATACGTTCTGCGGAAATGATCGATAGTCGATCAGACATTTCAACAATCGCTGAGATAACCGATGGGTCAACAGAGAAATCTAACTGTGCCGCAAATCGCGCAGCGCGCAACATGCGAAGTGGGTCATCAGTGAATGAAGAAGTAGCACTTCCTGGAGTTCGCAGTACCTTCTTCGCTAAATCTCCAGCGCCATCAAAGAGATCTATAAATGTCGGCTGTTCTGTCGTGAGTTCTAGCGCCATCGCATTGATAGTGAAATCTCTGCGAGAGAGATCGCCCTCGATCGTCTCTCCAAAATTCACATCCGGTTTACGCGATTGTGGGTCGTAACTCTCGCTGCGATAGGTCGTTACTTCAACAGTGACGTCGCCTTTCTTTGCAGCGATAGTTCCGAAGGCGGCACCGATCTCCCAGACGTTATCTGCCCACTTTTTGAGAATCCTGGTGCTCTCTGGTGGTCGTGCATTAGTCGTGAAATCTAAATCATTTCCAAGTCTGCCCAATATGGCATCACGCACAGGCCCCCCAACGAGAGCCAGAGTAAATCCCTCACGCTTAAAAGCCTCCGCCAAGGATGCAATCAACTCCCCGTGCAGAGCAAGGGAGCCGAGGGCTAGTTCGGCTGCGATGGCTCCTGGATTAGGCAACTGGGTACTCACAATGAGTAAGGCTAGAGCAGTACCCTTCTCTTATGACCCCGGCACCTGGTGCGGGTGGCGAAGCGAAACGGAAAAAACGTCGGAGACGGCGTCCTGCGGGCCCACACTCACCCACTGATACTTTAACTCCGGCTAAAACCGAACCTCGTACCGCCCCTGTCAAAAAAACGCCCCCCAAAAAACGCCCGGCTTATGCCAAGCGAGTGGATGAGGTTAGCGCTGGGGGATTAGTTATTGATGGCACCGGCACCAAAGGTTTACTTATAGGTCGACGTGATCTCAAAGATGCATCTCGCGAACGCTTGCTTTGGTCACTTCCCAAGGGCCATATCGAAGCTGGCGAAACACCTGAACAGGCAGCGATTCGTGAGGTCGCTGAGGAGACTGGAATTCAAAGCGAGATCTCGCGTGAGTTGGGAATTATTGATTTCTGGTTCATGGCAGGTGGAAAGCGGATTCACAAGACCGTTCACCATTATCTATGCCGAGAGGTCGGCGGTGTATTAGCGCCTCAAGTGAGTGAAGTCGATGATGTCGGTTGGTTTCCATTAGACGAGATCATCTCGTTGCTCGCATATCCAGATGAGAAGAAACTCATTGCCAAATCTGGTGACTTAAAAGTATGAAGCGGCTACTAGCTCTACTTGCTGCTCTCACCTTCACCTTTATCGCAACTCCCGTTGCTCAAGCTGGTACGACGATTTATCTCACCGAACCATCTCACCGTCAGATTAATGGGCAATTCATTGATGATGCTCTCGCCGACTCAATCAGTTTTACTGGTCGACTCGGGCAACTAGTTTTCAATCCACCTATAGGTGAACGAACCTGGGTAATTGATCCCGCACTGATAGATGATGTGACTGCAATGGCTGGTGGTTACACACTCACATCAGGTGTTGCGGGCACAGCAGAACTAGCCGCTAAGTCTTGGCTCGACCAACTCAAATTAGATGTACGAACCGACCCCATCATCCCAATGGTGTACGGCAACCCCTCGTCATATTGGGTAAGTCAACTCTCCCCTCACGAGGCCAATTACCTTCTAACCATTTCGCAGAGTCGACTTGCAACGTTGTTGGGTGTTGATGTCACGAACCCTGCGGTATACCACTCAAATTCACACTTCAGCCTAACTTCGGCCGACATAAATTCACTCAAAGATGATGCCTCCCAATTTGCGGCAACCGCTTCATATATTGATCCAACAAAGATTGATATCTCACGGCTTGCTCTTATAAGAATTCTCAATCCCGACCTCACCGACGATCGTCGCGAATATTTAATAAGAGATCTAACGGGCGCTGCGTATTCACAGATTCATTTAGTTCATCTAGGCCCTGGCAAGTTCACAGTGACATCTACTCATCAAGATCTACCTATAACTCTTACAAATGGCTTCCCATTAGATGTCAAAGTAAACCTTTATGTAATACCAACTAATTTGAAAGTTGAAGTTGGAACCCTGCCCCAGATAGTTATTCCAGCAAAATCCAAGATCCAGGTAATGGTTCCTATTACAGTTTTAACATCAGGAACCTCGGGTTTGAATGTTGAACTCACCTCCACCCATGGCAATTTATTGGGGGATTCGGTGATCTATCCGCTGCAACTCTCAGTGATTAGTCCAATAGCTACTTGGTTTACCACTGGCGCTGCCATCGTGCTCTTTGTCGCCGCTACCTTCCAAAGTATTCGCCGTATCAGGAGAAGACAGAGATGAGTGATAACTCGATTATCCGCTCGTCGGCGATCATGGCGGCAGGTACTTTCGTCTCCCGTATTACAGGACTCATTCGCGGTCTCTTGTTAGTTGCGGTGCTCGGTACAACCCTCTTGGGAGATACTTACAACGTCGCAAACACCATGCCAAATATTTTGTACAACTTGATAATTGGCGGTGCACTTACTGCGGTCTTTGTTCCACAAATGGTTCGTGCCATCCGGGAACCAGATGGTGGATCAGCATTTATCTCTCGACTTGTTACAGCTACATGTGTCGTTCTTGGAGTTCTTGTATTTGTGTCAATAGTTGCGGCACGGCTTCTGGTGCACCTCTTTGCAAGTAGTTATTCCGGTCGCCCAGAATTTAATTTGACCGTCCTCTTCATGCGCTACTGCCTACCTCAAATATTCTTTATGGGACTCTTTGCATTACTTGGTCAGGTTGCGAACGCTAAAGGAAAGTTTGGGCCCATGA
>DAIOGE010000001.1:0-17942 GCA_036745375.1 Candidatus Nanopelagicaceae bacterium | reverse complement strand
CTCTTTGCATTACTTGGTCAGGTTGCGAACGCTAAAGGAAAGTTTGGGCCCATGATGTGGGCTCCCGTCTTCAACAACGTAGTTGTCATTGGAGTCTTTGCTTACTTCCTTCATATCTCCAAAGGTTGGAAAGTTACAACTATCTCTCATGGCCAGGCGACATGGTTAGGTATCGGAACAACTGCGGGTTTTGTGGTTCAACTTGCCTGCTTAATTCCGGTTCTAAGGCAGATCAACATAAAGATTCATCCGCGTTTTGATTGGAGAGATCCTGAAATTCGCAAGTCTCTGCACTTAGCGTCATGGACTCTCGCCTTTGCAGCTATCTCACAACTTAGTTATTTAGTAACCGTTAACTTATCGACAGGTGCAGCGGTCCGTGCTTTAAAAGCTGGCATTACAACTGGCGTTGGCTATACCCCGTATGGAAATGCCATGTTGATTTTGCTCTTGCCACATTCGGTTGTGACGATCTCGATCGTTACCGCGATACTGCCCTTGCTCTCTAGTCATGCCGCTGAACAAAAGTTCCAAGAGATTCATGATGAATTGGTGCGGGCAATTCGACTGGTTGGAATCATCACCGTCCCAAGCGCCATCGCATTTCTGCTGTATGGACCCCTTATTACCCGGACCTTGTTCTTTGGAATTTCCAACAACGATGCCCGCTATTTGGGCTTAGTCCTATCTGCATTTGCCCTGGGGTTGCTTCCGCTCAGCGTTAATCTCATTGCACTCCGTGGGTTGATCGCCTTTGAAAACATCAAATTGCAGGTTCTTAGTAATGCGATCATGAACCTCATTGGTAGCCTCCTCTCCTTCCTGTTAGCCATGACCTTGCCCGCCAAATGGGTAACCGTCGGATTGGCCGCCGCTCTCGCCCTGAGTTATTACATAGGGGCATGGACATCTATCCGACTACTTCGCCGTTACAACATTGAGATCCATACCGGCGAGATCACCGGCTTTTATGCACGTTTGGCCCTTATCTACTCAGTTGTCGCTATTCCGCTCTACTTGATCATGGGGAAGATCCCGGGCGGGAATAACGCAAAACTATTGGTTGTTCTCTCAGTCAGCGGTTTGGGCTACCTTGGCATTGCCAAGGCCTTTAAGATCGCGGAAGTGGGAGCGGCCTTAGCGGTCCTTCTCAGGCGGAGACGCTCATAGGGTTTGTGGATTACCAAGGTTCAGAAAGTTAGGTGTTGACGTGAGTGAAGTTATCCACGATCTCGTGATTGTTGGTTCTGGCCCAGCTGGATATACCGCTGGAATCTATGCCTCACGTGCCCAACTCTCGCCAGTTCTCTACGAGGGTTCAGTCACCGCTGGTGGTGCACTTATGAACACAACCGAGGTCGAGAACTTCCCTGGATTTCCCGGTGGCATTATCGGTCCTGACCTTATGGACAACTTAAAAGCTCAAGCTGAAAAATTTGGTACACAACTAATCCGCGATGACATCGTTGATATGCAACTTAAAGAGGATATTAAAGTCCTAACAGATGGCAGTGGGAATGTCTTACGTGCTAAATCTGTAATTCTGGCAACAGGCTCTGCTTATAAAGAGATTGGGCTTGTCAACGAGAAGCGCTTATCTGGTCGTGGTGTCTCGTGGTGTGCGACCTGCGATGGTTTCTTCTTCCGCAATCAAGAGATCGCAGTAGTAGGTGGCGGTGACTCTGCTATGGAGGAGGCTAACTTCCTCACTCGCTTTGCCTCGAAAGTTGTTGTCATCCATCGCCGTGATTCATTACGCGCTTCAAAGATCATGGTGGAGCGAGCTAACGCCAACCCCAAGATCGAATTCTTGTGGAACACAGAGGTTATTGATGTGCTTGGTGAAGATAATGTGACCGGTCTGAAATTACGTAACACGGTAGATGGCACAGAGAGTGAGAGAGCCTTTACCGGTCTCTTCGTTGCCATTGGGCACTCCCCTCGCTCTGAACTTTTGGTAGGGCAAGTTGATCTTGATAACGAGGGATATGTGAAGGTAGAGGGTCGCTCTACTCGAACCAATCTCTCTGGAGTATTTGCATGTGGAGATCTGGTTGACCACACCTATCGCCAGGCGATTACCGCTGCGGGGTCTGGCTGCCAGGCCGCGTTAGACGCTGAAAGATTCCTTGCAGGACACTAGAATTGCGCTTCTACACTAAAACTTTTTAAAAGAATTCACTTAATTAACCGAGAGGGAAACATGAGCAACACACCACCAGTCACCGCGGCCACATTTGAAGACGTGGTTCTTAAGAGCACAACACCAGTTCTCGTCGATTTCTGGGCTGAGTGGTGCGGACCTTGTCGTGCAGTAGGACCAATCTTGGAAGAGATTGCAGCAGAACATGCTGGCAAGATCAAGATTGTAAAGCTGAATACTGATGAAGAGGCCTCAATCGCAATGAAGTACGGCATCACCTCAATTCCAACCATGAATGTCTACGTTGGTGGTCAGGTTGTAAAGAGCATTGTCGGAGCGAAGCCAAAGCCTGCGCTTCTTAAAGATCTAGAAGCCTATATTTAATAATCTCTGACTGACGAAATAGCAGATTCATGTCGCCCGATCTCACACTTGGTGGATCGGGCGATCTTGTTTTACAAGTTACTAATTACTTAACACGCCTAAACCTTTTAAACCAGGAGAGTTCCGTCTTTGATGAGAAGGTAGCGAGCGCGGTAAAAGAATTTCAACAATCTCGTGGACTGCGGGTTACTGGAATTGTTGATGCGATAACGCTTCGAGTTTTGGATGAGGCACGTTGGAAACTGGGTGATCGCGTTCTCTCCCTCGTCTCTCCATTTATGCGAGGAGATGATGTAGCTTCGCTGCAATCTCAATTGAGTGAGATGGGATTTAACTGCGGCCGAGTAGATGGAATCTTTGGAAGCGAGACCGAGTCGGCGGTTAAAGAGTTTCAAAAATCAGTTGGAGTGAAAGTTGATGGGCGATGTGGTCCAGCAACAATCATGTCGATGATGCGTTTGAAGAAGATTGTTTCGGGTGGGGCGCCAATCCAATTACGTGATGCGGCGATTCGTGCCGAGCGTGGTCCTGCACTTTCAGGAAAAGTAATAGTTATAGATCCATCACTCTCTCCTGAGATATTTGACTTAGCCCAAAGGCTAGAAGGGCGACTCATCGCGCTCGGGGTGAATGTCTTTCTGACAAGGACTATTGCATCCGCTCCACAAGAATCTGAAAGAATCGAGCTTGCTAATTCTTCGGGAGCCGATCTCGTCATCTCTCTCCATCAAGATACTTATAAGAATTCCAGTGCGCATGGTGTTGCGACCTATTACTACGGGAGCGATTCTCATGGGGTTCATTCCATTGTGGGTGAACGGTTTGCCACCTTGGCCCAACGCGAGATCTGCGCCCGTACCGATCTACTTAATTGCCGCATTCATGCCAAGACGTGGGACCTTTTAAGGCTAACCAAATCCCCAACGGTCCTCATCGAGCTGGGATATTCCACCAACCCTGGGGATGCCAAGCGAGTTGCCGATCCGCAATTTCGTGAAACAGTGGTTGAAGCTCTCATGGTCGCTATCCAACGTTTGTACCTAAGTGCCGAGAACGATGCCAAGACTGGGACGCTGCGGATCTCAGATCTTCGCCGAGCAGGACTCCGTAAATAAAGCCGCCTCTTGCAAGTGCGCATCTATGGCAGAATTGATAGATGTCCAACGAGGTAACACGATTTCGCACTGGTGAAGACCAGCAACTGACTAAGCGCTTCGCCCACCGAGCAGAGCTAATGCAAGCCAGTGAAATTCGAGCCCTCTTCGCCGTAGCCTCCCGCCCAGAAATCGTCTCACTGGCCGGTGGTATGCCCAACCTCTCCGCACTTCCCATGGAGATGATGGCCGATGTAGTCGATAAGTTGATCAAGGAGAATGGCACCGAGGCGCTCCAATATGGAAGCGGTCAAGGTCACCCAAAGCTACGGGAACAGATCTGCGATGTCATGGCTCTAGAAGGAATCAGGGCTCACCCCGACGATGTCATCGTCACTACGGGATCTCAACAAGCCCTTGATCTTATTTCTCGCATCTTTATCAATCCCGGTGATGTTGTTCTCGTTGAAGCTCCAAGTTATGTCGGAGCGCTAGGTACCTTTAAGCAATACGAGGCAAATGTCGTCCATGTTGAGATGGATGAAAATGGAATGGTTCCAGATGCCCTTCGCGCCGCAATTACTGCAGTTCGCAAGACCGGACAAGAGATCAAGTTCTTGTATCTCATCCCTAACTATCAGAATCCTGCGGGCGTGCTTCTACCGGCAGATCGACGCACTGAAATTCTGGAGATCTGTGCAGCAGAGAAAATCTTTATCGTCGAAGATAACCCTTATGGCTTATTAGGGTTTGATCGTCCCTCACCCAATGCAATGCGTGCACAGGATTCCGAAAATGTTATTTATCTAGGTTCTTTCTCTAAGACAATTGCACCAGGATTCCGCGTTGGTTGGGCCCTGGTTCCACAATCACTGAAAGAGAAGTTAGTTATTGCGGCAGAGAGTTCAATCTTGTGTCCATCAAACTTCACACAGCTCTCCATTAGCGGCTATTTGGCTGACCAACCTTGGCGCGATCAAATCGCATCTTTCTGCAAGCTCTACAAAGTGCGTCGAGATGCCATGTTAGAAAGTTTAGAGACATACTTCCCAGAGGGTGCGAGCTGGACCAAACCTGGTGGAGGTTTTTATGTTTGGGTTACTCTGCCACCAGAGATTGATACAACTGCGCTAATGCCGAAGGCAATCGTTGCGAAGGTTGCATACGTTCCAGGAACCGCTTTCTATGCCGATGGTTTTGGAAGTTGGTCGATGCGATTGTCATATTGCCATCCAACTCCGGAGAGAATTCGAGAGGGCGTTAAGGCGCTGGGTGGTGTAATTCGTACCGAGATGGAAAATCGCGCGATTATTTAATTTCTACCGCAGAATTTGGGTAATTCGCTGTAAATCTTCTTCGTCTGCAAATTCAATGGTGATCTTGCCTTTGGATTTGCCTAATTCGATCGTCACTCGGGTATCTAACTTGTTTGCCAAAATATCGCTTAAATCCTTATGGTGATGGTTTTCAGCGTTGCTGCGCTTTGCCTTTTCACCCTTTCGCTTTCCATCGCTCATCGCAACTATTTCTTCAACAGCGCGAACGCTTAAACCCTCAGAGACGATGCGATGTGCCAAGTTCTCAATCTCCGAAGCATCGGTGAGAGAGAGCAAAGCCCTAGCATGGCCGGCAGAGAGCACACCCGCAGCTACCTTGCGTTGTACTGATGCTGGAAGATTGAGAAGACGTAAAGTATTTGTAATTACCGGCCTGGACTTACCAACCTTTACCGCTAACTCCTCATGGGTATATTCAAAATCATTGAGAAGATTTTGGTATGCAGCAGCTTCTTCAAGTGGATTTAACTGACTGCGATGAATGTTCTCCAAGAGAGCTTCTCGTAGCATCTCATTATCTTTAGATGCGCGAAGAATTACAGGAATAGTTTTTAGTCCAGCAAGTTTTGATGCGCGAAGTCGACGCTCTCCCATGATCAATTCGTAGTTACCATCTGGAAGTTCGCGTACAACCGGAGGTTGCATAACTCCGACTTCCTTAATAGAGGCAGCTAATTCTTGAAGTGCTTCTTCATCAAAATATGTTCTGGGTTGTTTGCTATTTGGAAGAACAGAGTTGATATCGACTTCGAGAGCGGTACCTGCAACAATTCCAGTGCTATTTGTTACCTCTCCGATTGTTGTAGTGGGAATCAACGCATCTAATCCGCGTCCCAAGCCGCCTTTACGTGGTGCACTCATGCCGCTGATCCTCTCCGTGCAATCTCTCGTGCTGCACCCATGTAGGCAATAGCACCAGGAGATGTGGCGTCATATGTCATAACTGTTTGATTAAATGATGGAGCCTCTGAAACGCGAACTGCGCGAGGAATTGGAATATCGATCAACTCATTTGGGAAGTGTCGACGAACATCATCTGCAACATCATTTGCTAGACGTGTTCGTGAATCGAACATCGTCAGCAATATTGTGCTTACACGGACGAGTGGATTGAGAGCTCTCTGAATCTTCCCCAAAGTCTCCATCAACAATGAGATTCCCTCGAGTGAGTAATACTCACATTGAATTGGAACGAGAACTTCTTCCGCTGCAGTAAGTGCGTTAATGGTGAGCAGACCTAAGCTTGGTGGGCAATCGATAATTACATAATCCAAACGATCGCCTATCGCCTCACGTTCCTTCAAATATTTATTGAGAGCCGCTTTCAAGATACTCTCGCGAGCAACAAAGGTAACCAGCGCTATCTCGGCACCTGCTAACTCGCGGTTGGCTGGGGCACATTCCAGGCTAGGAAAACCTGCAACTTTTTGTACGGTGCTAGATAAGTCGGCCTCTTCTACGAGAACCTCATACATGCCAGGAGTTTTATTTCGGTCTACGCCAAGGGCTGTACATGCATTTCCTTGTGGATCTAGGTCGATTACTAGGACTTTTAGCCCACCCATCGCCATCGCAGCAGCAATATTTACCGCTGAGGTTGTTTTTCCGACGCCACCTTTTTGATTCGCCACGGTAAAGATCCGCGTCTTAATGGGGCTGGGCATCGGCTCCTTTAGTCGACGGATTCCAACCACCTTCCGAGAGCCCCCGGTCGGTGTTTCACGTGAATCACTCATGGCTGTAGTTAAGCAGTCTTTCTGACCTCAATAACACGGGCTAACTCAAAACCGGGCAATTCGATGATCTTTAATGAGGTAGTTGAGTGCTTTTTAGCTTCAGTGGCATCAATCTCCGCCTGGGCGCTCTCCCCTTTCATAGCCAAGAGCGCCCCTTGGCTCTTTACTAGATGCCATGAGATCGTCAACAACTTCGGAAGTGGGGCAACCGCACGAGCGGTTACCACCTCAAAACTCTTCTTAACGCTCTCTGATTTTCCTCGGATGACGGTGATAGGAAGATCCAGGATAGAAATTACCTCGTTAAGGAAATCCACCCGCCGCTGCAGGGGTTCAATCAGGGTTAATGAGAGATCTGGTCGCGCCAAGGCGATAACAATTCCGGGCAACCCAGCTCCTGAGCCGATATCGACCACCTTAACTCCCTCTGGGATGAGGGTAGTTACCGGGATGCAATTGGCTATATGGCGTTCCCAGATTCGATCGCCCTCTCGAGGACCAATTAGCCCGCGCTCAATCCCCCAACTTTTAAGGAGATCGGCATATCTATCTGCCTTCTCTGGGCTCTCCTTGAAATATTGATCTAGGAGAGTTTCACGTGAAACGGTCAAGCTGGAAGGACGACCACACAGCGATTGGGCTCTTCGCCTTCAGATTCGCTTGTTAGGCCGATCTCTTGAATCGTGTCGTGGATGACCTTGCGCTCAAAGGCGTTCATTGGCTTCAACTTAATCTGCTCACCTGAGCTCTTAACCTCTTCGGCGATCTCATGGGCCAACTTGGTGAGCTCTGCCTTCTTGTTACTACGGAAGTTATCAATATCGAGCATTAACCGTGAGCGCTCACCGAGGGAGGTCTGCACCGCCAGACGGGTTAGCTCCTGCAAGGCATCTAATACCTCTCCACTATCCCCGACCAGATGGGAGAGTGCGCCGCCGGCGATAGCCAGGGAGGCACGCTCATTCTCAACATCAATATCAATATCTCCATCGAGATCTGCAATATCCAGTAATCCCTCTAGGTAATCCGCTGCTACATCGCCCTCTTCCTCTAGGCGTGCGATAAGGGACTTCTTGGGGCTCTCTGTCTCAGTCATTGTGCTGCCTTTCTGTCGGGTTTAAACCTTTTTGTCATATTTTGAGGGGATTTATGCTACTTCCGTGGCTTCTTCTTCTTTGGCTGCTGGCGTTGGCGGCTCTTCGCTGCCGCATCGCGCTCGGCCTCAGTTAAACCCTCTGGTGTTATTGATGTGCCTGAAGGGTTCGCTGGATTGGTGGCAGTGCCAGCCATACCGCGTTTGCGTTGCAACTCCTCGTAAGCAGGAGATCCTGGGGTTGGGTTTCTCTTGATGACATAGAACTGTTGTCCGAAGGTCCAGAGGTTGTTGGTCAACCAGTAAATCAAGACACCGATTGGAAAGTTAACACCGGTCACCGCAAAAATGAGTGGGAATAAATACAACATGATCTTCTGCTGTTGCAACATCATGTTGTTCGAAGGATCAACCTTTGGCATTCCCTTAATCATCAATTGACGTTGAGTAGTGAATGTTGTTGCTGACATTGCGACGATCATGATGATTGTGACGATCTTTGTTGTCGTAATGTGCGAACTAATCAAACTATCAGAGATAGGGGCGCCCAAGAATTTGGCGTCATGTGCCTTCGCTAAAAGTGTTGGAGTTAAGACACTAGGAACATATGACTTGTTATGTGCAATTCCGCTTAACACTCGGAAGAGTGCAAAGAAGATTGGTGATTGGGCGAGTAATGGAACACAAGATGCAAGTGGGTTTGTCTTATGCTCCTTGTAGAGCTTCATCATCTCTTCAGATTGCTTTTGACGGTCATCTTTGTGGCGCTTTTGAATCTCCTTCATCTTTGGTTGAAGGGCGGTCATCGCGCGCTGTGACTTAATCTGCTTTACAAATAAAGGAATGAGAATTATTCGAATAACTATTACAAGTAGGACGATCGAGAAGGTCCACTTGAGTGATTCGTGACTATCCTTACCTAAAAAGAGCCCTAAAAGGCTGTGAAATGTGACAATTACCCAAGTAACTGCGTAATAAAGCGGGTGTAAAATGGCATTCATCCCTTAGCTCCCTTTAGATGTTCGTACTCAACTCTCTTACCACCGGCGTAATCAACGCCCCCATGAGACCATGGGTTACACCGCAAAATTCTCCAAGCGCCCATCAATATCCCACGCAGACCAAATTCATTTATTGCATCGATTGTGTATTGGGAACATGATGGAAAATATTTACAACGTGGCGACATATTTGCCGAGATAAAAATTTGCCAAAATCTAATTGGTGCAATGAGAACTCTCTTCACTGCCCAACCCCAGATCTCTTGCGAACTTTTGAGATCAACTCTGCAAGATCGCTCCGATAATCTGGATGATCTTTAAGAACCCGAATCACTATCTGTGTATGTGATGGAAGCTCTGAAAGATGTTCAGCCATGGCATGTCGCAACTGACGAGCAATTCGATGCCTTGTCACGGATCCACCGACGCTCTTATTGATGATGAGCCCAACCTGCGGCGCCTTGGGCAATTGCTCATGCGTCAGGAAGTAGAGGACCAACAAATTAGAGGTCGCGCGATGCCCAGTCTTGGTAGTTCTAGAAAAATCTTGGCCTCGGCGCATTCGGTTCAATGCTGGAAGCACAATTTATGCTGAGATGCGAGTGCGACCCTTTGCGCGGCGAGACGAAAGAACAGCTCGTCCTCCACGTGTGGCCATACGGGCGCGGAAGCCATGCTTCTTTGCGCGACGACGATTGTTTGGCTGATAAGTACGCTTGCTCATAAGTTCCTCTTTTTCTCCTAGCGGTTTAGGGGTTGGCACCGACTAGGGCCACAGCGGAAGGGCAAGGTTAGCCGAATTGGTGTGGATAAACCACTTGCGCTTTTGCCCACAGCCCCATAGGTTCGCGCTCTATCCACAGGTTTGGCGCCTCCTGACCCTAAAGGTTGGGTTTAGACCACAGGCTGTGGATAACTTTGGGGATAACCTCTCCAGGTAGATCTCCTTTTGGGTTTCATTATTGATCGGTATGGGGCGAGCATGGCTTTATTAGAAGAGGTAGATCTCAACACCCTTTGGGCTCTGGTGGTTGAGGCTATGGCGGCTGAATCACCGCAGCATCGGGCATTTTTAGCCCTCACCAAACCCCTTGGCCTCCTCCAGGGAGAGGGTGGAGCAACACTCCTGCTCAACACCCCCAATCAATTTGCCAAGGATTTTCTAGAGCTGCGTGTTAAATCCGCACTGAATGAAATTCTTACAAATCAACTCGGTCAAAAAATAAATATTGCTGTAACTGTTGATGAAAATCTTGAGGTTGATGAACCTCGTGATGACATTTTGGATGAGACAACACCAGAACTTCAACCAAAGAGTGGAACTGGTCGCGACTTAGGATCAAAACTTCCTCAAGAGCAATCACAACTCAATCCTCGATATGTCTTTGAAACATTCGTTATTGGAGCATCTAATCGATTTGCTCATGCAGCAGCGGTAGCTGTGGCTGAAGCACCCGCTAAGGCTTATAACCCGCTATTTATTTATGGTGAGTCAGGGTTGGGTAAAACCCACCTCCTGCACGCTATTGGCGCATATGCCAAGGAGTTATATGGCTCTGTGCGCGTTAGATATGTCTCATCTGAAGAATTTACAAATGACTTTATTAACTCAATTCGTGACGATAAAGCCTCGGTATTTCAGAGGCGGTATCGCGATCTCGATGTTCTTTTAGTTGACGATATTCAGTTCTTAGAGAATAAAGAGCGAACACAGGAAGAGTTCTTCCATACATTCAACACTTTATATAACGCTAATAAGCAGATCGTTATCTCGAGTGATCGACCACCTAAACAACTCACAACTCTTGAGGATCGACTACGTTCTCGATTTGAATGGGGTCTCATCACCGATATTCAGCCGCCGGAGCTTGAGACTCGTATCGCGATTCTCCGAAAGAAGGCGGCTCAAGATAAGTTGAATGCACCAGATGATGTTCTTGAGTACATCGCCTCCAAAATATCTTCCAATATCCGTGAGCTTGAGGGCGCTCTTATTCGGGTGACCGCCTTCGCCTCACTCAACCGCCAGCCGGTCGATATGGGCCTTGCTGAGATCGTCCTTAAGGATTTGATCCCTGACCAGGCTGGGCTAGAGATCACCTCTTCGACCATCATGGCCCAGACCGCCTCCTACTTCAGCCTTACCTTGGAAGATCTTTGTGGGACGAGCCGGAGCCGGGTTTTGGTTAATGCCCGCCAGATCGCCATGTATCTCTGCCGCGAGCTCACCGAACTCTCCCTTCCAAAGATCGGACAGACTTTTGGGGGCCGCGATCACACAACAGTTATGCATGCAGATCGGAAGATCCGCCAGTTGATGGCTGAACGGCGCTCTATTTATAACCAGGTCACTGAATTAACCACCCGGATTAGGGCTCAAGCAAAGAATTAGCGATCCACTAACCCCAATTGTGGGTAAGTTGTGGATAACTGTGGATATTTAAGGAGGTTTTGTGGGGATATTAGGGATAAATTCCTTAAATTCCTCAATAAATCTAAGGAAGAGGAGAGTTTTGATGGGTTTTCCACATAGTTGCCCACGACTGTAGAGAAGATTTATCAGCGACTGACCTGCATTTATACAGTTTTCCACAGGAAATCCCTCTGGTTACTACGAATAACTTTAAATAGATATAAAAGAGCCAAAACAATAACTAGGCGGGGCGCGCTTGTCGGGCTTAAACCTTAAACTCAGGTAGTTAAGAAAGCGGTGTGGAGATGAAGTTTTTAGTAGAGCCAACGGAGTTAGTAGACGCCGTTAATTGGGTGGCGCGCAGCCTCTCCACTCGCCCGATCAAACCTGAGCTCCTAGGCATCATGATCGATGTCGATACCTCAATCACCCTCACTGGCTCAGATTTAGAGACCTCAACCAAAGCTATTTTAAAAGCCGATATCTCAACTAAAGGAAAGGTTCTTGTCCCTGGCCGCCTCCTCGCTGAGATCGCCCGCTCCCTCCCAAATAAACCCATCACATTCACACTAGATGGCAGTCGAGTATTGGTGACAGCCGGAACTGCAAAATTCACCCTTCCTACTCTCTCTGTGAATGAGTACCCCTCACTTCCAGAACTGCCCGAGACCGCAGGCGTCATCCCTAGTGATGTATTTGCACACGCGGTAAACCAAGTCGCCATCGCTGCCGGTAAAGATGACTCACTCCCTACCCTCACCGGTGTACATATCGAAATTAATAAAAACAAAATTACCCTAGCCGCTACCGACCGCTACCGTTTAGCGGTACGTGAACTTAATTGGCAAGCCAAAAGCCCAGATATTGAAGTCAACACATTAGTTAGAGCCCGTACCCTCGCCGATGCAGCTAAATCACTCACTGCGCACTCACAAGTAACACTTGCTCTCTCACCTACAACTTCAAATGAGAGACTCATCGGATTTCTCTCAGAGTTGAAAACAATGACCTCCCGAACCCTCGATGGATCATTCCCTCCATTCCGTCACCTACTCCCAACCGAGTCAGTAGCAGAGGCAACTATTGAGGTAGGACCACTACTTGATTCAGTCCGACGCGTTGCTTTAGTAACCGATAAAACCGTTCCACTACGTCTTATCTTTAACAACAACTCACTTCAACTCGAAGCGGGAGCTGGCGAGGATGCGCAAGCCACTGAAGAGTTAGAAATTATTTATTCTGGCGAACCAATCAATATCGCCTTCAACCCACAATATTTAACAGATGGTTTGCAAGCTATCGGCACCCCATATGTTCAATTTAACTTTACTGGATCTACAAAACCAGCTGTGCTTACCGGTAAGCACGAGTTATCTGGAACGCGCGATATAAGTTATCAATACCTACTTATGCCGATGCGCTATAGCGCCTAACACGCGTGCACCTTTCACACCTCTCCCTCAAGAACTTTCGTTCTTATTCAGAGTTAAATCTACCGCTCGCTCCTGGGATAACCATCTTTCTTGGACGAAACGGCGAGGGTAAAACAAATATCGTTGAATCAATTTTATATATGGCTTTCTTATCATCACATCGAACATCTGGTGATCTCCCACTGGTAAAACTCGGTGAGAGTGCGGCTTACACCAGAGCCAAAATCCAACACCCGGATCGAGAAATGTTAGTAGAGCTTGAGATTAATGCAGAGAAGGCAAATCGGGCGCGGATTAACCAAAACCCCATAAGAAGTCAGAAAGAGCTCTTTGGGTTATTACAGTGTGTCTACTTCTCACCTGAAGATATGGATTTAGTTCGTGGAGACCCCACAGAGCGTAGAAGGTTTATTGATCAAATCCTCACACTTAGATCTCCGAGAATGGCTGGAGTTATTAGTGATTACGAGCGATCGGTACGGCAACGCAATGCCTTACTTAAGACGCGTGCCAGTCTCACCTCACTGGAACCTTGGGATCAACAAGTTGCAAAGTTCGGGGCTGAAATAATTGCGGCTCGACTCTCACTTCTAACAGAGTTCAACCCGTACTTCTCCAAGATTTATGCAAATATATCTGCAGAAAAGCCAGCCCACATCACCTATAAATCTTCAATAGATAACCCAAGTGTAAATTCCCAAGAGAACTACTCTGCGCTCATTAATACAATGGCGGAACGTCGCAATCAAGAGTTGGATCGTGGTTTAACTTTAGTTGGACCTCATCGCGACGATTTAATTTTAAATCTTGGAGACCATCTCGTAAAAGGGTACGCATCCCACGGAGAGTCTTGGTCGATCGCTCTCTCTTTAAAGTTAGCAGCTTATGAATTATTAATATCTGAAGGATCCAAACCTATTCTAATTTTAGATGATGTCTTTTCAGAACTCGATGAGGAGCGTCGCACACAACTCATCTCACTCGCACAATCGGCAGAACAAACATTCATAACAGTGGCGGTTGAAGGGGATCTTCCAAAAGATCTCACCGGAACCACCTATCTTGTTAAAAATGGAAGCGTTAAATTACTTTCATGAAAGTTGATCTTGCTAAAGAGTTATATAAAACCTGGCGCGATAACTCTCGAAGAAATAGGGCAAGCAATGTTGAGGAAGCACCACGCGAAAAAATAGGCGACCCTCAACCTCTCAACAGCGTTCTTAATGAGTTGGTGGCTGCGCGAGATTGGAGCCAAGGAATTGCAGAGGGCTCCTTATTTACGGAGTGGGTAGAGGTTGTCGGTCCCGACATTGGCAACCACTCGGCACCCATCTCTCTTGTTGATGGCCTCCTCACCATCCAGGCAACCTCCTCGGCCTGGGCTACTCAACTCACCTTGATGGCCAACAACCTCCTTCAAACAATCTCCAACTCTGCCCCTGGTGCTCTTGTGGAGCAGATTGTGATTCTTCCCCCTGGTGCTCCCAGTTGGAAAAAAGGCGTGAGAACGATCCGAAATTCCCGTGGTCCTAGGGATACCTACGGCTAATCTCTAAAAGCCTGTCAGAAGTTCACCTACGCCTTTTTATGGCTGGTTCTATGCTCCATTTACGACTAGGATTCGAGGTCGTACCAGCCATATTCGCCTAAGAATTGGTTCTGGCAGTTTGGCGCTTTTTAGACCTTTTTAGGTCAGGCGCCCCGAGTTAGAGGAGGTGGGTTGTGTCTGAGAATTCATACGATGCCAGCGCCATCACCGTCCTCGAAGGCCTAGATGCGGTCCGCAAACGGCCGGGAATGTATATCGGCTCCACTGGTGAGCGCGGCCTCCACCATCTCGTCTATGAGGTAGTTGATAACTCAGTCGATGAGGCCCTGGCTGGCTACTGCGACACAATCAATGTAACCCTTATGGCTGATGGGGCGGTCCGGGTTGTGGACAATGGCCGCGGAATCCCCGTCGACCTCCACCCCATCGAAAAACGCCCAGCCCTGGAGATCGTTCTCACCGTACTTCACGCCGGTGGAAAATTTGGCGATAGCGGCTATTCAGTCTCGGGTGGATTACACGGCGTCGGTATCTCGGTCGTCAACGCTCTCTCAACAGATCTCTCGGTTGAGGTGAGACGCGATGGTTTCCATTGGTACCAGGAGTACAAGCTCGGCGTACCTCAGAGTCCGGTCCGTAAGGGTGAACCCACAACCTCGAGTGGAACAACCGTCACCTTCTGGCCATCAGCCGAAATCTTTGAGACAACTGATTTCTCATTCGAAACTCTCTCCGCTCGCTTCCGCGAGATGGCATTTTTAAATAAGGGACTCACCCTCACCCTTACAGATGAACGCCCTGGACGGGTTGATGAAGTTGGTAACAAATTAAGTGCGACCTACCACTATGAGGGTGGAATCGTTGATTTTGTGCGCCACCTCAACTTAACCAAAGGTGAGCAACACAAGACAATCATTGCCTTTGAAGCTGAAGATAAAGCGCAGAAGATGTCGCTAGAAATTGCCATGCAATGGAACACCGGATTTTCAGAGAGCGTTTATACCTTCGCTAACACAATTAATACACAAGAGGGTGGAACTCACGAAGAAGGTTTCCGCACCGCCCTTACCTCGATCGTTAATAAATTCGGTGAAGAGTGGGGATTCATTCGCAAGAAGGAGGATCGCTTAACAGGCGATGATGTCCGTGAGGGTTTAACTGCTATCGTCTCCATCAAAATCGGAGAACCACAATTCGAAGGTCAGACCAAAACAAAACTTGGAAATACTGAAGCTAAATCCTTTACGCAAAAAGCGATGAATGAATCACTCACAACATGGTTCGAAAAGAATCCTGGTGAGGGAAAAGATATCGTTCGCAAAAGTATTGATGCGGCTGCAGCTCGTGTTGCTGCCCGCAAAGCTCGTGACCTAAGCCGTTCACGCAAGGGACTTCTTGAGGGACGTGGGATGCCAGGAAAGTTGGCGGATTGCCAATGGACCGAACCAGAAAAATGTGAGCTTTATATTGTTGAGGGTGACTCAGCTGGTGGATCCACCAAGGGTGGCCGCGACTCGCGTTATCAAGCCGTTCTACCTATCCGTGGAAAAATTCTTAATGTGGAGAAGGCGAGAATTGATCGCGTCCTACAGAACAACGAAGTACAAGCTCTTATCACCGCGCTTGGTACTGGTATTCACGATGAATTCGACATCGCAAAATTGCGTTATCACAAGATTATTTTGATGGCCGATGCCGATGTTGATGGCCAACACATTCGCACACTTCTCCTCACTCTCTTGTTCCGTTTCATGCGCCCACTGATTGAAAATGGTTTCGTTTATCTAGCGCAACCACCACTGTATAAATTGAAGTGGGGCGGCAAAGAACCAGTTCAATATGCCTTTAGCGATCGTGAGCGTGATGGCTTTATCAAGATCGGCCTCGATGCTGGAAAGCGACTCCCTAAAGAGGATGGAATTCAACGCTTTAAAGGTCTCGGCGAGATGCCAGCTAAAGAGCTATGGGATACCACCATGGATCCAACCCACCGCATCTTGATTCAAGTAACTCTCGACGATGCCGCCGCGGCCGATGATCTCTTCTCAGTACTTATGGGTGAAGATGTTGATCTTCGTCGCTCATTTATTCAACGTAACGCCAAAGATGTTCGGTTCTTGGATATCTGATGGAAGATAGATTTCAAGAGGGCATGGAAGGCTCGAAGGTTGAAACAATCGACCTTCAAGTCGAGATGGCGCGCAGCTATCTGGATTACGCCATGTCGGTCATTGTTGGCCGCGCACTGCCGGATGTTCGCGATGGTTTAAAGCCGGTTCATCGCCGCGTCTTATATGCAATGTTCGATGCTGGTTATCGACCAGATAAGGGTTACTACAAATCATCTCGTATCGTCGGTGATGTCATGGGTAATTACCATCCTCATGGCGACGGAGCTATTTATGATGCAGTAGTTCGCTTGGCTCAATTCTGGTCACTGCGTTATCCATTAATCGATGGCAATGGAAACTTTGGTTCACCAGGAAACGATCCCGCTGCTGCAATGCGTTACACCGAGGCAAAACTCGCTCCACTCGCAATGGAGATGATGCGCGATATCGATGAAGATACCGTCAACTTTATTCCTAACTATGATGGTCGCTCTCAAGAGCCGACCGTTCTCCCATCTCGCTTCCCTAATCTCTTGGTTAATGGTTCTGCCGGTATTGCGGTTGGTATGGCAACCAATATTCCACCGCACAACCTCACTGAGATTATCGCCGCTACTGCCTGGGCACTTGAGAATCCAGATGCCTCTCCAGAAGAGACGCTGGCGAAGTTAATGACGATAGTTAAAGGTCCTGACTTTCCAACCAAGGCACTTATTGTTGGACGACAAGGTATTGAAGATGCTTACCGCACTGGGCGTGGCTCCATCATCATGCGTGCTGTTGTTGAAGTCGAAGAGATCAACAAGCGAACCTGTTTAGTTGTCACCGAACTTCCTTACCAAGTAAATCCAGATAACCTCGCATTAAAGATTGCAGAACTCGTTAAAGAGGGGCGCATCAAAGGTATTGCTGATGTGCGTGATGAGGGTAATGAGCGCCTCGGTCAACGCTTAGTAATTGTGCTTCGTAACGATGCAACCCCGAAGGTAGTTCTCAACAATCTTTACAAGCACACCCAATTACAGGATTCCTTTGGCGCAAATATGCTGGCTCTTGTTGACGGCGTTCCGCGCACTTTGCGGCTCGATGAATTTATTCGTTATTACATCGAGCACCAGGTCGAGGTCATTGTTCGTCGTACTCGTTATCGCCTGGCTGAACGCGAGAAGCGCGCTCATATTTTGCAGGGCTACCTCAAGGCCCTGGATGCACTTGATGCTGTAATTGCATTAATCCGCGCATCTAAGACTCCAGAAGAAGCACGTACCGGATTGATGCAGCTGCTTGATGTAGATGAGATCCAAGCTAACGCAATCCTTGATATGCAACTTCGTCGTATTGCGGCGTTGGAACGTCAGAAGATCAACGATGAATATGAAGCTCTCATGGCAGATATCGTTCTGCTCAACGAAATTTTAGCGAGCGAAGCAAAGCAACGTGAAATTATTAAGAGCGAACTTCTTGAGCTTGGTGAGAAGTATGCCGACGAGCGCCGCACTCAGATAGTTCTCGCTGAATCCGATCTCTCTGTTGAAGATCTCATTCCTGATCAAGAAGTTGTTGTAACCATCACCCGTAGTGGTTACTCCAAGCGCACTAAAGCCGATCTTTATCGAGCTCAACGCCGTGGCGGTAAAGGTGTGAAGGG